>JANYKG010000115.1 GCA_025358205.1 Armatimonadota bacterium | reverse complement strand
AGTTTAGCCCTGGTAAGTCAGGCGCAGGCAGCTGGTTCATGGAGTACGGACGAGAACGGACAGCCCGTTTACTTGTGGACTGCTGATGACTGGGTATCGAACGGTCAGCCGGCTCAATGTGAGTTCATACTGGATCTTGCTTTCTCAGGCGTTCCAGGCGGCACCTCATATTTCAAGCTGTATGGCGAGAAGGAAAACGACCCGTTGGTCACTCAAACAGTCACGAACACCTCTGGAGCCACTTGGCAAGACTGGCATGTAGATATCCTGAACGGCGCCATTAGCAGAACAGTTGACGCACCGGTTGTTCACAAGGTTGGGGCGGATTCATCTAATTGGAGCATTCAATACGTGCAGAATCCCGGCTACACAGATGGTTTTGGCGCAGTTTGGGTCGGCGGAACCAGTAGCGTGGCAACCTCAGAAAAGCTCAGCATAAAATTCCGATGGACTCCTACTGGCGGCCCTGTCACCATTCGGCAGTATCCGACCGATACCGGGTCCCCCATTCCTGAACCCAGCACCATACTCGCTCTTGCGAGTTGCTTGTTGCCCATGGGTATCGGCGCGTTTCGCCGTCGTTCTAAGTAACGGACGGCTGGTTCAACGGTAACACATGTAAGTGATCTCGCAGGAGGTGAGAAACCGTGATTAGAACATTAGTTCTCGCGGTTATAATCTGTGTACTCATGATAGGCTTGGTTCCGCCCGCACATGCAGATGCATGGGTTATGTGGAAAGATCAAGGCGTTGCGCAGTACATGGCCCCGGAGCCAGTAGTCTATACCACAGACAGTCTGGAGAACTATGTCTGGCAGTTCGGTAGTTCATTCGATAACCCCGGCTTTCTGCTGGATGATGCTAATAACGACTACCGCAATCTGGACTATCCTCAGCATATCAATGTGGTTGGCGGTGGCGCCGGCGATTGGAATACCGGCGATCCATCCATACCGATTTATGTTCGCTTGACAACGAAGTTCCTGAATACCGGAACCGAAGACTGGACTGATTTCCATCTCAGACCGGTCAGCGGTTGCACCATATACTCGAAGTACGTCATGGACAACGGTCTTTGGACTCGGTATTGGACCTACGATAGCGAAACCAATCCAGGGTGGGACTATGTGATGGATCAAGGCGATGCATTAATAAGCCCCGAGTACGGCCCTGTTCATCCCGGTGAGTACTTCACGTCCGAGACGTGGATAGCGGTAACGTCCCCAACCGGCAACTTTGAAGTGGAGTTCAATCCTACATCGGTTCCAGAACCATCCGGGCTGATAGCGGCGGGGTCCATCCTTCTTGGGCTGGCCGGCAGCCTCAGACGAAAAAGATAGACCTTCTATAACAACCAGAACTCTCTGCGAAGGGCTGCGCACAAAGCGTGGCCCTTTCTGTTGCGGGACTACCTCAATGGATACCGCCCATCCTGCTCAGTGGCCAGAACCTGAATGTGGCCCGCGCTATCACACGCTTCCTGTCCAGCAATCCCCACACATGGCTGTCGTCACTTTCGTTGCGGTTGTCACCCAGCACAAACAGACTGCCATCGCTCACCTTTAGCGCTGGAATGTTGTACTCCACAGGTGCGCTAATATACGGTTCGTCAAGCGGCAGATCATTCCGGTAAACCGCACCGTTCGTTATCTCCACGGTATCTCCCGGCAAACCGATCACGCGCTTGATCAGTATATCGTCGGCCAATCCACGGGTGCGGGACGGATAGCTGAAAGTGATGATATCCCCGCGCTTCGGCATCGAACGTCGGTATGTCGCCTTATCAGCAAGTAGCCTGTCACCCACCAGCAGCGTCGGCTTCATGGAGTCCGAGGTAATGATGTCGCTATCCAGTACCATCGGTCGCACAAACAGGGTCAGCACGCACGCCAATACCGCAAACACTCCGCCGCACACGTTCCCCAGCATTCGCGCTGTCGGGTTCTCGCTGTGCATCAGCGTCCGATATATCCCATAGAGAATCAGCAGAAGGCCGATTGCCGTTGCCAGTTGCAGACCAAACACGGTTTTCTCCCACCCACGCACATCCTGGCCTGTATCATGCAGGAAGTGCATAATACTAGCCTTCTGAGCATTATTCATGCCATTCATGAATAATGCGGGCCTGCGCTCTCAAGAGTATAAGCCCATGCTTAGCCTGATGTCAAAACCGTTTGGCGGCCGGACCACAAATGAATAAACCCGCCATAGTTCTCGCTACGGCGGGCTAAGAGATCAAGAGAAATTGTGCAAAAAGCTATGCCAGGCGGCGGCGGAACATAAAACCCACAGGCGTCAGCAACACCATTGCGGCCACGATCGTACCAGGCTCAGGAATCTGCGTCAACGGAAGCGATTCAGAGGACGTGTTTATCGCAAACATCTGCAAAGTCGTGTCGCGCAGTATCTTGAAGTTCCCGACCTCGGTTGACCCCGTGTACGCATTGCCCCAAGCCAGATACTCCTCTGCTTTGCCGAACAACAGGGACGCATTACCGCCGGTCACTCTGAAGCCGTTCGTACTCCCGTATGTTGCCCAAAAATCCGATCTGCCTGTGTTCCAGTCGCCCTGAACGCCTTTCCATGTCGCCAACTGCAGCGCCGCTCGGTCCTGGTCGCTGGTCACATTCGCGTTGGTGAACATGTTGGTCAGCTTGTACCAATCCGAAACGGTGTGGATATTGCTGTTTATGTACGTTCCACTTGGCGTAAAATTGTATGCTGCGTAGTTGGAGGTCTGCGCACCATAGCCAATGGTGTGCAGTGAATCAATGCACATTGCCCATCCAGTCCAGGTATATGCCGGACTATTCTGACTCAGCGCCACCGTCGGCTGACCTATCGTCGCGCCCAATGCCAGGTTGCCACCGTTACCCGCCGTCGTCCATATATTTCCCCAATACCCGCCGGGAGTCTCGCTCACCAAGTTCAGGCTTACCACCGTTGCCGCCCCTGGGGTAGGCGTCGTCTCAGGTATCGCCAGCTCGTTGTTGATGGTCCCGCCGTACAGCGTTGAAAAGGCCGAACCCGCAAAAGCCGGAAGACAGCAAGCTACTCCCAGAAACGTCAAGCTCAGTAGTAAAATCAGCTTCTTCATAATTCCCTGACCTCCAAAAACCCTGGGCCATTCCGCCCTAACGATGAGTTTCGCAAGAACCGTGCCATTCGCACTATTCCTCGTACATTTACCTGGCCATGCCCGCGACTTGAGCGTGAAGCGTCAGAAAATCTGGTATTTATACCAGGTCGCTTTGGGGCGAAAAACCGTTCAATGCGCACCAAAAAAGGGAGGCGGTTTCCCGTCTCCCTCTCACTTGCTGATAACCAGTCTTATTCACTACGCGCGGCGTCGGCGTAACATCAAGCCCGCAGGCGTCAGCAACAAGATCGCGGCCACGACAGTACCAGGCTCAGGAACCGGTGAATACTCATAGGTGACTGTCAGGTCGGCTGACGCAGATGTGCTAATTGAGGCAATGTTGTTGCCCCCCTGGGTCCTCACGTTCAAATTGGGAACCGCTGCGCTGAACGAAAACGGAACAACGCCGTTACCGATGTATGCCGATAGCCCACTGTCCAGGAAATAGCTGCCGCCCAAGGTGATAGTCTTGGTTTTCGAATATACGGCGGGCAATTTGGGAATAGGAACGTAGTTGGAAACCGCTGCCGGCGCGTCCTTTGTGCCAACGAATTCGAGCCAACCTGTGCTGCTGATTAGAGACGAACCATCCGATGTGCTCAGATCCATTGTGGGATCGCCGACCGCCCACTTAACGTACTGCGCTGTATTCACTGTTTTCCACGCGCTCAGTGTTGACGTGAACAACGAACTCACGTCGAACGTAACGCTGTTAAGAGTTCCAAGTGCGGGATCGAACTGCGCTACTGAAAGCGTCGCGTTGAGGTCTGTCCAATCGGTTGACATGGATGCTGTGCGGACGACTGTATAAATCGCCTTTGCATTCGCAACGCTGCCTGCCATGCACAACAATCCGAGAAGCGCCAATATCAGAACGAATCGTTTCATTTCCCCTGCCTTCCAACAACCTGGACCACTCCGCCCTACCGATGAGTTTCGCAAGAACCGTGCCATTCGCACCCTCCCTGGTATATTTACCTGACTATTTCCGTGACCTGAGCGTGGATCATCAGAAAAACTGGTATTTATACCAGGTCGCTTTGGAACGGAAAGACGTTCAATGCGCATAACAAAGGGAGGCGGTTTCCCGTCTCCCTTTTTTGTGAAAGCTAGTTAATTGCGGATAATGTGGCTATGATCGCCGGCGTCTCATCGTAATTCCGGCAGGAGCCAGGAGCGCAATTGCAGCCACAATAGTACCCGGCTCAGGTACAGCGGGAGAGATCGGACCAGACTGTGTATCGGGCCTGAGGATGTGATAGCCAATTGACCCGTTCGCAGGAGCATTAGAAGGATCAGTGTCGAAGTCGGTGAACCCGACATTCCACGCCGCGTTCTCCACGCCCCCGGCCTTGCCGTCCTTCACGTAGAAATCACCCCATACCGGCGCGCGGTCGGAGTTGAAGCCGATGGACACGTACTGGCCGGTCGGGTTGAAGCTCTCGAACTTGATGCCGTAGATACCTGCAAGAGGCATGAATGGGTTGGAGTTCCCTTGCGCGGTGCGGGTCCAGGTGTTAATGCTCGCCTGGCTGAATCCGCTGTAACCCCAAATATCCGCTGCGGTGAAAGTAGGCGAAGTCTCAAGAATGAAGTGGCTAACGCCGCCGGGCTTGTCCACGCTGAAGTTATAGTTGTAGTTCCAGTTCGTGCCGGTCCACGTGACCGCCCATGATAGCCTCGGGTTGCCGCTAATCCAATTGCTTCCCGGAACGCCGGTGACTTCTCCAGCCAACTTGGATATGCTACCCGTGTAAACAGGCCCAGCAGCCTGCGTAGCGATAGCCATGCAAAGCAGCCCAAGCGCTAACGATAATAGAAACAACTTCTTCATACTTCCTCGCTCTCTGAAATTCGAGCCGATAGGCTCCTACAGTGGATAGAAGCAAGAACCGTGCCATACATTCCCATTTCGGCATATTTATCGTAAATCAACACCTGCTCCATACGTCAACAACCGCAAAATCTGGTAATTATACTGGGTTGTTCCAGTCTGCCCCCGCCCCGTCCGGGAGACGAGATCAAAATCGTGGCGCAGAGCGCGTAGTGTTCTGGAGCACCGGTATTTCAATAACGCTTTCCGCACGTTGGCTAGACAACGCGGATGTTCTGTGCAGTCCGAACGGCGTCAAGCCGTCCTGTCACAAAGCGGCAGCTTCGTCCGCCCCTGTTCGATATTCGCTCATCCCATCCTGTCAATCCGTGTGATGTGTTTTCACATCGGCATCAATCTCTGCGGCGCTATCTGCGCTGCACCTGCATCGGCGGCTCAGACTCCCTTTCTGTTGTTCGATGTTGGACGTTCGATGTTCGACTGTCCTCCCGCATCGGCGGTTGCATTTTCCCCGCTCGGACTGCTAGAATAAGGCATCTCCACAGGCTGCTAGCAATCCCAAACATGGCGCTTATCACACTGGACAGAGCAAGAAAGTCTTTCGGCGCGTTCCAGGCGCTCGACGAGGTGACGTTCACCGTCGGCGCCGGGGAGAAGGTCGCGCTCGTCGGCCCCAACGGCTGCGGCAAGACCACCGTTCTCCGCATGATTGTCGGCGCTGATGAGCCGGACCAGGGCTTCTGCACCGTCACACCAGGCACATCCATCGGGTTCATGCCGCAGGACAGCGAGCTGGTGGGCAACCGCACACTGGTCGAAGAAGTCTCGAACGCCTCGCAGGAGGTCCTCAGACTGGAGCGCGAACTCCGACGACTGGAATCCGCGATGGGCGCGGCTGAGGGGGACGACCTGAACCAGTTCGTCGCGGAGTACGGCGAGGTTCAGCACGAGTTCGACCGGCTGGGCGGATACACCTTCGAGGCGGAGGTGAAGGAGACGCTCAGCGGACTGGGACTCGGCCCGGAGCATTGGGAGAAGCAGGTGGCCATCCTCAGCGGCGGCCAGAAGACCAGAGCGGCCCTGGCGAAGCTCCTGCTCCAGAAGCCCGATGTACTCATACTCGACGAGCCGACGAACCACTTGGACATCGAGGCGTGCGAGTGGCTGGAGGAGTTCCTGCAGGGCTTCCCCGGCGCGGCGCTTGTCGTATCGCACGACCGATATTTCCTCGACCGCGTGGCCAACAAGATCGTGGACCTGCACGAAGGGTGTACCAAGCAGTACCCCGGCAACTACACTGCCTATGCCAAACAGAAGGCTGAGTTCCTGCGCCAACAGCTCGAAAACTACGAACGACAGCAGCAGGAAATAGGCAAGATGCAGGACTTCATCGCGCGGTACCACGCCGGTCAGCGGCATCAAGAGGCCAAGAGCAGGCTGAAGAAGCTAAACAAGATGGTGCGCATCCAGAAGCCGCACCTGGACACAAAAAAGATGCGGCTCAGGATAGACTCCGCGGTGAAGAGCGGCCACATTGTTATGGACGTTCAGGGTCTCGCCAAGTCGTTCGGCGACGTTCCGCTCTTCAGCGGCGTGGACTTCCTGATTGAGAAAGGCGACCGCGTAGGACTCATCGGTCCGAACGGTGCGGGCAAAACCACGCTGCTGCGAATCCTAGTCGGCGATGAAGAACCGACTGCGGGCACTGTCAGCCTGGGGTATGCGGTTCAGATCGGCTACTTCGCCCAGGACCTTGCGGACCTCGATCCCGCGAACAGTGTGCTGGAAGAGCTGCTGGACGCCGGGGAAATGACTCCAGGCGAGGCGCGCACACTGCTGGCGAAGTTCCTGTTCCTCGGCGAGGATGTCTACAAGTCGGTTTCCAAGCTCAGCGGGGGAGAGAGGAACAGGCTGATCCTGGCGAAACTCATGCTCCAGCGTCCGAACGTGCTAATGCTCGACGAGCCTACGAACCACCTCGACATTGACTCGCGACAGGCGTTGGACGAGGCGCTCAAGGCGTTCGACGGCACATTGATCCTGACCACGCACGACAGGTATCTGCTGAACTCCATCGCCACCAAGATCGTGGAAATCTCGCACGGCGCGGGCCGGGTTTATGACGGCAATTACGACTACTTCATGGAGCGGTCAAAGCGATTCAAGCCTCGCCCGGTGAAGAAGAAAGTGAAGCCTGCTGCAAAGGCGGTGAAGGCTCCCGGCGCGAAGGGTCCGAAGCCCGAGGAGTATGAACGCCGGATCGAGGTAGCGGAAACCCGGTTGGCGGAACTGACCGACCTTCTGGGCCAGGCGGAGACCTACGCCGACGGTGAGACCGCAGCCGCCACCCAAGCCGAATACCACGAGCTTTCCGGTCACTTGGAGGAACTATACGCCGCCTGGGAGGCGCTCGTAGAGAATGGTTGATGGTCTATGGTTGATGCCATACCCGGAGCATGTAGATCGCATCGTCATCCGAATGTAGGGTAATATGGCTAATCCGGTTGACAGCTACAATGTATCGCAGTGTTCTATCCATCATTTTTCACCCACTGCTGCTAACTTTTCTCCACTCCACTGCGACTAATCTCACGGACATGCAAACACATGATGCATCAATGTTAACGGACAATGCGCAGAACTCGGCAGAGGTGGACGCAACGGGGATAGATCAGGACCTGTCGCTCGTCCGGCGGTTTCTAGCCGGCGACGAAAGAGCGTTTGACGATCTTGTTGCCCGGCACCAGGCTTACGTCTACCACATCTGTCTGAACATGCTCTCCAATCCGTGCGACGCCGAGGATGCCGCACAGGATGTGTTCATTGCAATCCACAAAGCGCTGCCCAAGTTCAAGATGCAGTCGAAGGTTTCGACATGGATCTACCGCATAGCGATGAACCGATGTATAAGCCAGAGGAGAAGCCGGCGACTCGAGATTCCGCTCGATATCGAACCTGCGAAAACGACGGAGATGCATGAGAATCTGGAGAAACGCGATGAGGTGCGGCGGCTTCTGCAGAGGATGGCTCCGCACTATCGGGCTGTGCTTGTCCTGAAGTACACTCGCGAGTTGTCATATGAGGAAACCGCTGAGGCGCTGGGCTGGTCACCGGAAAAGGTGAAGTGCTACTTGCACCGGGCCAGAAACATCTTCAAGCGGATCTACGAACAGGAGGCATTGTAACAATGAGGCGCTCCAAAGTCAAAGACAGATTGACGGATTACGCGGCGGCTGAACTGACGCCGACCGAGACAGAGGAAGTGCGAAGTCACCTGGCGGAGTGCGAAGAGTGTCGGGCCGAGCTTGAGGCTGCTCGCGATGCGTTGAACGCTCTGGCCTTGCTGAACTCGGACGAGCCGTCGCCGGACCTGGTCGGTGCGGTGAGACAGCAGCTCGCAATCGAGAGTTCCAGCCATCGTTTCGTGATTCGTCCTCAGCTTGCGATGGCCGCAGTGATCTGTTTTGTTCTCATCGCGTATTGGGCGCTGCAGAAGCCGAACGCCCCTGGAACTACTCCAATAGCCAGGCAACCGCAGGTTCAGACGCCGGTCATTGGTCACCGGGCCGGCGCGCCTGCCCCTGCTCCTGGCCTTCGAAACGAAGGCACCCAGGTCGCGAAGGCGCTTCCGCAGTCGCAGTCTATCACACATCATGTCCGGCAGCGAAACAACAAGCGTGTTCTGCCAAGGCGCGCGCCCCGCGTTTACAGTCCGAGGGTTACCTCGGAGATCAAGATGGCGCTCGCCCCGAGGGGGCCTGAGTCATACGTGGTATCCGCCGATCCTCAGGAACACCAGACTACAGATCAGTGTACTGTCGTGCGCCAGTTCGATGTCGGGGGGAACGTCCGGTCCGTCACTATCACGGACACGGTCCAGCCGTCGGAGAATTCAGCGCCCGATTCGGTTATCCCGGAGAACGGCCGGCTCCCCGATGCTCCGCCTGCCGGCGAGACAGACTCTAGAGAGATTATTTCAGGAGGTTACAACTTCAATGCGTAGACTCATAGTGATCACTATCATAGTGATGCTTATTGCATCGGCCTCACAGGCCGCCGAGATCCAGACCTTTTCAGTCATAGGCTCCAGTTCGTCCAGCGCGCCACTCGCCGCGCCTATGCGGGACATTGCAGTACCGATGCTGCCCACTAGTCCCGGCGCACCAGGACGTCCAAATGAAGCGTACGCCCGACTCGTAAACCTCATACCGCCCACGGGTCCGCTCCTGAAATGGCCGGACAAAAAGATCGGCCTTGATGTCAAGAATGCCAGCATACGCCGGGTCGCGGAGATCCTCAGCGAGCAAACCGGCATCAAGTTTGCGGTTAAGGAAGCCGTTCCATCGAGCCTGAAGATCACCATCCAAGTGGGCGGCATGGGAGTGAAGCAGTTCCTGGACACTCTCTGTGCGGCGACGAATCTAACGTACATGGCGGATAGCCGTGTGGATTCCAAGGCGCCGAAGGTGGAGGAAAAGAGCAAAGCCGAGATCACCGCCCCCGATATCAAGTTCAACGCGACGGGAAACGGCTATGAGATGGTGGCGCCGATCGGAAGCCAGTTGTACGTGTTGAATGCAGGGGCCGGCAAGCCGGTTACCGACGTAACGATATCTAGTCTCGCGGCTGAGGGCGTTGTCGTGAACCTGGGAATGGTGTCTCTATCGGTCAAGGACGCAGACCCCGTTGAGGTAGCTACCAAGCTGATTAAGCAGATCAACGGCGCGAGCTACATAGTCATGGACCTGAAAAACTATCTGGCACTCCAGGACCCTGATCGAGCGGCGGAGATCGCGAAGGCGCTCGAGTCAGCGCCCAGCAAGAAGATCACGATGACACTCAGGAATCGGCCGATCACCATTGCGCTGATGGAACTTGCCCAGAAGGGGAACTTCTATATCAGCATGCCGGCTGGAGCCAACAACTACTTGATCATCCCTGATGTGCATGTGGTGAACGCTGCAATTCTTCCGCCGCTGTCCGGCCCGTTCGCACCTTTTTGATATTCTCGACAGTCAGAAGAATCACGTAACCGGATCAACTACATGAAAACGACGGGAGTATCAGACATCCGTGGATGGGCGTTCAGTAGCTGACGAGGCTATCAGGAGACGTATATGAATTTCAGAAGAACGTGTACAGGACTGTACGCCATAGCACTGCTCGGTTGCATACTCGCCCATGCCCCGGCGTGGGCGAGTACCGGTACGAGCGCGCAGAAGTCCTATTCTCCCTTTGACGAAGCTCAGTCCAGGATACCCAAAGCCATGATCGGCGATGTTCGCCTGGATCGTAAGGTCAAGGTGTTCTGCAAGAGCAGAAACGTTAAGGATATGTTCTCCGATATCAGCGCAAAGACCGGCATCAGGATTACCGCCAACAGCAGTATCGCCGGACAGCGCGTGATTCTCTACTTCCACAACCGGCCCCTCAGGGACGTCATGACGGAGGTAGCGAACACCCTGGGGCTTTATTGGATGGTCACCGGCAAGGAAGGCTCATACTCATACGAACTCATTGAGGATCTTGCTCATCGGAATAGACGATATCAGGTGCAGAAGGAGATAGACGACTACAAGAACGGTATCCTCGCCGATTTCACGAGCGCTCTGGCATCCGGCGGACTTGACTCCGACAAAGCTCGGTCACGGGGACTGGATGCCAAGATGAGCGCGCCCGCCAACAAGGCCTTGTTGAGTCTGATGAATCGGTTTGGATCGGATTCCATGGCGTCTCTTTTCGGTGGCATGAATCCCGTTCTGCGCTATGCCGACATGCCGGCAGATGCTCAGCTGTCCAGTCTCATGACATTATGAACACTCGGAGTTGAAAAGATAGAGAAGCATGCGGTAGTCTCTTTGATGATCGCCAAATCAAAAAGGAGACTACGCGCATGCAGATCCATTCTAACTCAACTACCAATATCAAGCAAC
>JANYKG010000111.1 GCA_025358205.1 Armatimonadota bacterium | reverse complement strand
TTCGAAACCGGTCCAGGAGTGGGCGCTGCTCGTGGTCCATGCATACTTGTAGTACTGGACCTTGCCTGCGCCGAATCCACCGGCTGCGGTGAAGGTGAACGTTGGCGTTGTCTGCCAGGTGTCGGTCGGCTTGTCGCAGGTCACGCTGGATGCGCCCGGCGCCACCGAGAGCGTGTATGCAGCCGCATTGGCGCTTGCGGCGGACTCGTTGTTCACTGCGTCATAGGCTTTCGCAAAGTAGCTGTACTGAGTGTTCGCCGTGAGTCCGCTGTCCGTATACGAGTTGCTGGACGGTGTTCCAACCTGCACGGCGTTCCTGAACACCTTATAGCCTGCTACTCCAATGTTGTCGGTAGATGCCGTCCAACTCAGCGACATTTGGGATGCAGATAAGGCGGAAGAAGTCAGATCCGTTGGTGGCGTCGGGGGGGTGACATCAACAGGTTCGAGCTTGATAGCATCCGCCATGACATTCGTTGGAGTGATGCCGGTGTTGCTTACCTGGACGTAGCCAGTGGTCCCCACTGCAAACTGTACATTGGCTACGAGAAGGTTCCATTTGCCGCCGTTGTTCTGCTGGTTCTTCGGATAAGATCCCGATCCGCCGCTCCACTGCACGATGTATGGCGCGTTACTGGTACGGTTTGTCCCTGCAGGCCACCAGGCGTATACATTGTACCGGCCTGCGCTGACGACGTTTGGTCTCCAGGTAGCAGTCTTAGTTCCACCGGATGATGAGCAGTAGTTGTAGTTAGCGCCATATTTGTCATTCGCAGTTGTACTGGAGAACCAGGAACCTCCGGTGACATAGCTGGGACTAGGGTCTGTGTTGTCCACTATGATACTTCCGGGAGTATCGCCGCTTGCGGTGGTGAATGTGTAATCCGCGGACTGAACCATGTTCCGCCCGGCATCATATGAACGCACGCGGTAGTGGTATAGCGTGGTAGGGGAAAGCTGCACCAACTGAACTGTATGCGATGTGACGCGAGTCATGTTCTCCGCGGTCGTCATGCCATAGCCAGTTGTGATCCCGTAGTCAACCTGGCTGGTGGCTGACTCATTAGTATCCCATAGAATCTGGGCATTGGTTCCTTGCACATTTGCAGATCGAACGTTTGTGATCACAGGAGGTATGGTATCCGGTGGGAGCGTGAAATCCAGATCGGCAACCTCGCCCTTGACTATCGTGACGGACTGCTCGACCGGGTTATACCCAGGGGCTTCCGCCCTGACGGTGTATGTGCCGGTTGCTACTTCCGTGAAACCGTAGAACCCCGTGCCGCTGTCCTTGCCCGTGAAACTGGTTCCTAGGATCGTTGCGGTTGCAGGATATATCGCATTCCCGCTGGCGTTCTGGATAAATCCCTTTATATAACCCTTTGTGGGGTTGCTGAGCCACGGCATGTCAGGCGTAGGGACGAAAGTCGGGAACTTGCCGTTGCCGGCGGTTAGCGCGTTCTTCAGGGCTGGTAAGTCTGGAATCGTATAGTAGCAGTACAATCCAGTCCCCGGGAACGGCTTGGCCTGCACCATGCCTACCTGAGTTGTGACTGTGCCGGTTGCGTTGCCTACATCTACTTTGGGGTATATGTGATGTGTATACTGCCTGCCGTATGCATCATCCAGGTATCCTTGGAAATCGGTGTTGACCGATGTGTACGTCATAGGAGAGCAGAAGTCGAGCCAGTGGTTCTTCATCCAAGTATCCCAGTCCTGCAAGACGCCGCTACTTCCGCTGCCGGCTGTGATCCAACCGTCTATGCCGAGCTTCACATGTAGTTTGGTAGCTTTGATCTCCAGGTAAAGGCGCTTGACTAGGTTCGATACCTGATCTCTGCGCCAGTTAAGCCATTGTGGGTCGGTGGAGGAAGGGTTGCCCACCGTGCCGTATTCGGCGTTGTACCGGGCCACGGATACCGGGTTATAACCCCAACTGGTGCTCGGGTAGCGGATGTAGTCCAGGATGAGGCCGTCAACATCGTACTTGCCGACGATCTCCATGAACACGCGGATGAGGTAGTCCTCAACCGCCGGGTGTCCGGGGTCCAGGTTCACGACACCGCCGTAGTCCCATGCGCCTGTGTCGCTGTACATCAGCCAGTTATCGGCGCCTGCGGGCCTGCCGGGTCCATGCGTCCACCAGATGTGATCAATCGGATCGTAGTGTGTGCCGGGACCGCCGGCGGTAGACCATACCCTGTATGTGACGACCCATGGCATGACTTCCATGTTCTGTGCATGAGCTTTCAGAATTACATCTTTCAACGGATCGTAGCCGGCGTCCATGCTTACGCCGGTTCCGGGTGGCTCGAGAGTGGATACGTAGTATGCGTCTGATCGCAAGCGGACTTCGGGGATGATGCAGTTGAGGTTGCAGGATCTTGAGTAGTTCACCATCGTCGTAGTGGCGCTAGGACTCTCGAATCCGCCATGCCATGCATTGATCTCCATGGATCGGAACTCAGACGTGATCTGACAGAATGCTGCAGTGGATAGCGTAATCATGATAACAGTCGCGAGAAGTAACCCTCTCTTCATCAGAAACCTCCAAGGTAGTATGAAAAAGTAAGACGCCACAGAATAGGTGATCAAATCACGACATCAGATATACACCAATCAACCATACTAAACGCGTAAGGTTGATTGCCCACTGGTGGTCATTATGAACCGAAAAGATTCTTCTGTCAACCTTTTTGTCACGTTTCTGACAAAGAACCGG
>JANYKG010000081.1 GCA_025358205.1 Armatimonadota bacterium | reverse complement strand
CTCGCGCCCGTTGCCGGCGACCGATACGACATGCCCATGTTTTTCGATCACACGGGTGGCCAATATCTGGTTAACAGGATTGTCTTCGGCGACCAGGATGCGCAGAGGTCGCAGTGCAGTCGCGATGACAGTACGCTTATGCTTGGACGAGGCTTTGCCCGGCTTGGCCTCAGCGCCAAGTGAGGAGTATATGGCATTCAGAAGAGCGGATTGTCTCACAGGTTTCGCCACGCACGCCGCCACACTGAGTTCCTGGCACTTAGTGGATTCTTCAGGAAGTCCAGGTGAGGTCAGCATGATAATGCTCGTTCGTCCTGCATTTGGGTTGCTCCTGATCTGCTGTACCAGAGCAAAACCGTCCATCTCCAGCATATTCGCATCAACAATGATCAGAGCAAAGGGCGTTTTGCTGATAATGCTGTCCTCTATAATGGCAAAGGCCGACTTGGCATTTTCAGCCATTACTGGAGTTAATCCCCAGTTCGCCAACATCTCTTCAAGAATGTGTCTTTGTGTGGCATTATCATCAACCACAAGCGCCTGCATGCCCTGCAAGTTGTAGGGCGATTCCGGAATAGTTTCAGCGTTTTTAGATTTCTGAATGCCCAGACTGACCGTGAAATGGAATGTGCTGCCTTTGCCGACTTCACTCTCCAACCACATCCGTCCATCCATCATTCCGACCAACTGCGATGAAATCGCGAGGCCGAGGCCTGTGCCGCCGTACTTGCGCGTCGTGGAGCCATCTGCCTGTGCAAATGCGCCAAAGATTGCATGCTGTTTCTCTGGAGGAACACCGATCCCTGTGTCGCTTACTGCAAAGTGCAAGCGCAGCGCTTCATCATCGTCAGGCTCCAATTCCACACGGACCACTACCTCGCCGTCATCTGTGAACTTGATGGCATTTCCAATGAGGTTCACTATGACTTGGCGGATCCTACTCATGTCGCCTATCAGCTTGTCAGGCACATCCGGCAGTATGTGGCAGGCCAACTCCAACCCCTTGCTCTGTGCCCGAATCGCGAGTAAGGTCACAGTGTCCATCAGACAATCGCGCAGGTTGAAATCCGTTGGGTCCAGTTCCAGCTTCCCGGCTTCAATCTTGGAAAAGTCCAGAATATCGTTTAGCAAGCGGAGTAATGAGTCTGCCGAATCTTTCACCATCTGCAAATACTCACGCTGTTCAATTGTGAGGTCAGTGTCCAGCGCCAGTTCGGTCATGCCAATGATACCATTCATTGGTGTTCGTATCTCATGGCTCATATTAGCCAGGAATTCGGACTTGGCATGGTTGGCCTCTTCAGCAGCTTCCTTCGCTTGAGTCAGTTCCAGTTGTGATTTCAGCCGTTCGGTGACATCCTCCACCATCTCGATGGCAGCAGTCACCTTACCATCCGTCCCTCGCAGCGGTGTGGATACAATTCGGAAATGCTTGATGCCTTCCGGGGTGGGGGTATCCGTGACTGCCTCATGTATTTCACCGTCTTGCAGAGTTTGGACGGTCGGGCAGCCTTCACATGGTTTATCACGGCCAGGCGTGTTGAAGCACTGATAGCAGATGGGATTCAGTGAAGCATCCACTTCCGGGTTCCACTCTCTCATCTGCTTGTTCATGGACATCACTTCCATCTTCAGCCCAATGACGGCTATTCCTATGCCGATGTTGTCTACCACGCTCCTGTACTTTTGTTCAGATTCTCTCAGCGCATTCTCAGCCTGCTTCCGCTCAGTGATGTTGCGGACTGTCGAAAGCAGGACTCTTGATCCTGCAAGCGTGAAAAGATGCGATTCTACCTCGAAAGGCGCTTTCTGACCGCTCTTGGTCAGACTGAGTATCTCAAAACGAGCCTCTCCTTCTTTGAGAATCGTCCGAGTGATTTCCGCCATCTTCGGAATGGCTTCAGGAGCGACAATGTCAGCAGGCATGAGGTCGAGCATTTCCTCTTTGCTGTACCCAAGTTGCGCGCAGATAGCGTCGTTGACTTCTATGAAGCGACCGGGGGTGTTGTCGTCCCGCATCTCACTCAGTGTGATGCCGTCGTTCGAGTTCTGGAATAGCTCCCGGAATTTGAGTTCACTTGCTGATAGAGCCTCCTCAGATTTCTTCCGCTCAGTGACATCCAGTATGGCGCCTACCAGTCCGGCTATCGTGCCGTCCGGGTTCTGGAATGCTGCCTTGTGGAAAACCACTTCGTGGCGTGTTCCATCGGCGTGATTAACCTGCCCTTCGTATACCTGAACAGTCCCGTTTCGTATTACTCCGATGTCGCCGGCATGGTAGACGTCGGCTAGTTCCTGAGGGGCGATGTCGTACACCGTCTTGCCGATCACCTGTTCTTTGCTTTGGAAACCCAAGTATTCCACAAATGTGTCGTTGCAGCCGCAGTACACCGCTTCCTCGTTCTTGTAAAAAATGGGGAACGGCATGGCGTCCATCATAATCTGCAAGAACCTCAGATTTCCTTCGGCGTCCTCTTGTGCACATACGCGCTCTTCTATCTCGCTTTCAAGGCGCTCTTTCGCCGCAGAAAGTTGGCGTACCAGCGACTCGACCTGAGCGGACCGCCTGGTGGTCATGAAGAAATATCCGACGAGTGTAGCGGTTATCGCCAAACCCAATAGAAGCCTCATGATATCACGGCTGCTATCCTCTTTGGCTATGAACTCAGGGGTGGCCGAGTTGACGACGAGCAGGTGTAGATCAGCTATATTCACTACGGACCGCAGGCTCAGCGAGTTTGGCCGGGACGACGACGACCCGATACGAGGCCGGTGGAAGTAGAGGAGATGGGCTGTCGAAGCGCCGTACTGGTCAAAAACGGACACGCTGATCCCCTCGGGAGAAAGCTGATCAATTGCCGATTCAACCAAGCTTTGCAGGTCGAATGCGCACACCAAGAATCCCTGGATGTCATTGCGTCGAAGACCTGCCGACGCAGGAGTCGCGTGGCTCTTAAAGACGGGCAGGAACATGACTACACCGGATCGGCTGACGGCTTTTCCCCACGCCGTTGAAGTGAGGACGGCGCTCGGCAGGCCGGTGTCTCGCGCTTTTGCCATCGCGACGCTATAGGATTGAATTGAAGCCAGATCTAGACCCATCTGAGAATGAGACTCCGAGGGCGATTCTTCGTAATACACAGGAAAGTAGAAAGCATGGCGTTTTGCGCCGGTCATGCGGCCGCTCGCGTCCTGCTCTGTAACTCGAAAACCGGTGTATCCGTCTGCGTGGGCCGCGTTCTCATACGCTTGCCGTTCCGCATCAGGCACACGAGGCGCCCAAGCCAGGGTAGTCAACGCTAGCCACGAAGACATGCTTGGCCGGACGAACTGCTTGAACTCAGATCGCTCGACAGAATGCGATGCGTAGTACAAACCGCGAATCGAAATCAGCATCTCTTCGCTGCGATGCGCGTCATCCTGCACTGACCGAGTCCGCTCCTGTGCGCGCCTCTCGAACTTCCCACGCGTGTCCATGCGATCCCATCTGCCCAACTGCACGAAGCTGAGCAGTGACACAGCGATGCCTGCCAACGCAAGACAAACCAGCGGTAGGTATCTGCGAATCGTCGGATCTGTCGTAGAGTCAATGATCTGGTCGGACTTGCTGTTCTTCAATGTCAATCTACCCCCACTCCCATATCAATCATGGTGAGTCAAACAAAAAAAGGCGCTTTCGCACGCGTTGAGAAACGCAAATGCGAAAGCACCCTTCGCTTTCCATTTTTCGCCCAGCATATATTCTGGCCATCGCCGGGCAATGATACTATTATCGGTCTGTCAAACTGGACTCCTTACCCGCTTGTATTTTCCTTTTGTTTGCATTTCTCCGGCGAAATCGGGTAATCTGTATCAGCGTTGGTCCGCACTATTCACGGGCAACGTGAATAATACTCTGAAGGTCCTGGATCATTCGATCCACGCTGAACATGCCGAGGTGATTAGATGTCGCTGGATGGTTGGATTCATAGAAAATCAAAGGCCGCAGGTAAAGCCGCGAGAAAACATCTCGATGCGCTTCCTGACGGCTTGTGGACTAAATGCCCGAAATGCGGAGAGATCCTCTTCAGCAAAGAGTTGGAGAAGAACCTGATGGTCTGCAACAAATGCAGCTATCACTTCAAGCTGGCTTCTCCGCAGCGGCTGGAAGTAACGGTTGACGACGGCAGTTTTGTGGAGATGGATGCAGGGCTATCCACCGTGAACACTCTCGAATTTCCCCAGTATGACGCCAAGATACAGAAGCTGACTGCTGCGTCCGGCCTGAATGACGGTATGGTCACCGGCACGGCCACGATAGGTGGATACCCCGTGGTGATCGGCGTGGCTGACTTCCGGTTCCTGGCTGGCAGCATGGGGTCGGTCTACGGAGAGAAGGTGACGCGGCTGTTCGAGAAGGGGCTGGCCGAGAAGTTGCCGGTGCTGATCGTGAATTGCTCGGGCGGCGCGCGTATGCAGGAGGGGTTGCTCTCGCTGATGCAGATGGCCAAGACCAGCGCGGCGGCAGGGAAGTTCGGCGAGGCGGGCTTGATGTACATCGCGCTCTTCACCGACCCGACGATGGCCGGGGTTCACGCAAGCTTCGCGATGCTGGCAGACGTGATTATCGCGGAGCCGGGTGCGCTCATCGGGCTGGCAGGTCAGCGGGTGGCGGCGCAGGCTCAAGTGATGAAAGAACCGCCGGGCTACCGGTTGTCGGAGTGGCAGCAGGATCACGGCATGGTGGACATGGTTTTGCCGCGCAGAGAGATAAAGGATACGCTGGTGAAACTGCTGGCGGCTGGGTCGCACGGAGGTAGTCATGGCGCTTAGTGTTCTAGATTTTGAGAAGCCCATCGCCGAACTTGATGCGAATATCGCGGAACTCAAGCGCATTTCCGAAGAGGAAGGCATTGACCGTAGCGCGGATATCGAGGAGTTGGAGCGTCATAGAGACGATCTGATTGCCCAGATATTCGCGAACCTTACGCCGTGGGACAAGACGCTGCTGGCACGGCACCCCAACAGACCCTATTCGCTGGACTACATTCGCACGATATTCGACGACTTTGTGGAGCTTCACGGCGACAGGCTTTTTGCGGATGATAATGCGATTGTCGGCGGATGGGCGTTCCTGGACGGCAATCCGGTGATGGTGATCGGCAACCAGAAGGGGAGGGACCTGAAGGAGCGTCAGTTCAGGAACTTTGGCAGCAGCAAGCCTGAGGGATACCGCAAGGCTCTGCGCCTGATGCACATGGCGGAGAAGTTTGGCCGTCCGATTATCACGCTGGTTGACACACCTGCCGCGGACTGCAGCTTCGGCGCGGAAGAGCGGGGGATCAGCGAGGCCATTGCGCGGAACATGATGGAGATGTCGCTGCTCAAGGTGCCGGTGATAGTGGCGGTACTGGGCGAGGGCGGCAGCGGCGGCGCGTTGGCGATAGCGGTTGGCGACCGGATACTGATGCAGGAGAACGCGGTCTACTCGGTTATTCCGCCCGAGGGATGCGCGGCAATTCTGTCCGAGTTCCAGCGCGACCCGGCGAGAGCGCCCGATGCGGCGGCGGCGCTGAAGATCACGGCGGAGCATGCGCTGGAACACAAGCTGATTGACGAGATCATCCCTGAGCCGGTTGGCGGTGCGCACAGAAATTATGAGGGCGCGGCGAAGTTCGTGAAAGAAGCGATCAGCCGTCACCTTGCGGAGCTGGAGAAGGTTTCCACCAAGAAACTGGTGGAGCATCGGTACAACAAATTCCGGCAGATGGGCGTGTACGCCGAGACCCAATGCGAGAATGGCTGATGGTCTTCCTGGGAGCGCGATCCGCCGCGGCGGACTCGCTCGCTTCTTTCCGGAAGGGAGCGGACGGGGACGTCCGCGCTCCAATTTGGGCGAATCAGAACAGGAAACGATGATGTTTTATATACAGAAGAGAGTGTTAATACTGGCGGCCGTGGTTGTTCTCACGGCTGCTTTTTCATGCGTGGGGAGTGCAGCGCCGATGAACACATACAAATCAGGCAACTTTGAGTTCGGCTTTGGCGGCAAGGGCGCGAACCTGAAATACAAGGGCGTCACGGTGATACGTAATTCGTCCTTGTACGTAATCAGCCCAGGCTGGTCGAAGCTGCTGTTCGGCCATCATGTTGTCGCACAGAAGTGTACTTCCGAGGATATCCCCGGCGGCAAGCAGGTCAAGATCGCGATGGCGAACGATGCCGTTTCCGCGACGTACACCGTCACCATGCTGGACTCGGACAAGGTGACCATTGACCTCGCCTACCGCCTGCTTGAAGATGTGCCCGCCGAGATCGAGTATTGCCTGGGGTATTTTTCGGCGCCTCTGCTGGCCGATTCGCCGTTTGAGGCTGAGACGGTGGAGGGTCACAAGTCCGGCGTCGTGCCGCACACGGCGAAGTCGTCCGATCAGCGCGAGAGTATGCTCGTCCCGGAGTTCAGCCGCCTTAAGGTGGATTCGCGGGTGGCGGTCATTGACATGCGGATAACCGGTGATAATCCTAATTTAGTAATATTTGATTCCCGGCGCGACTCTCAGGCATGGGCCAAGGAATCGCCGATCTTCTGGTGCGGGCTGGGTGTGCCGACGCGTCCGGTCAAGTTCGGCAAAGAGCTTCACTGTACAGCTACCCTCCAGTTCACGCCCAAGACAGACTCGAAGACCGCTGATGTGGTGGAGACTGCGGCGACCATCACCGATGTCAAGGATGCGCGGATACCACCGGACAGCGTGCCGTGCATCATCCCAGAGCCGAAGTCCGCCGAGTTCAGCGGAGGAGATTTCGTGGTGTCCGCTGATACGTCCATTGTGCTGCCGGACAAGCCGACCGCAGACGACAAGTATGCTGCACAGTGCCTCATGGAGGAGCTGAAGGACATCTACGGAGTGACTCCCAGGGTTGTTTCCGCCGGTGACTCGCACTCGGGGAGAGACATCATTGCAATCGGTGATCCCTCGTGCAATTCCGTGCTGGCGCGTTTGTGCAAGGACGCTGGTATCCAGCCGCCCACTCATGAAGAAGGCTATGCTCTGAAATCGTGTCCGCAGTTTGTGCTGGTCGCGGGGTCGGACGTTCGAGGAACCTTCTACGGCGTGCAGTCACTCATGCAACTCCTGCACTCCACGGTGACCGGCGTGTCGGTACACGGCGCGGTGGTGAGCGACTGGCCGACGATGAAGATTCGCGGCGCTCACGTGTTTGTGGGCAACGAGTCCAGGCCGTTCCTGGAAAAGCTGATCCGCCGCATCTACGCTCGGTACAAGCTGAACTACCTCTGCATCCAGGCGGACTACACGAAGTGGGACAGTGCGCCCGGAATCTGGCTGCCGTGGAGCACGAGCAAGGAAGACCTCAGGGCCATCGCGGCATGTGCGCGGCAGAACTACATGGAGGTGGTTCCGCTGGTTCAGTCGCTGGGGCATTCGGAGTGGGCGTTCATGAACGGCCAGAACCTGGACATCGCCGAAGACCCTGCGCATCCCTACGCCTTCTGCCCGAGCAACCCGCGCTACTATGACTTCATCTTCAAGATCTACGACGAGGCGCTGGAAATCTTCCAGCCCAAGGTCTTCCACATCGGGCACGATGAGGTCACCATGTCGGGCAAGTTCCCGTCTGACGAGAAGTGCAAGCAGAAGAGCGTGACCGATCTGTTCCTGAGCGACGTGAACAGGCTGCGCGATCACCTGGCCGCGAAGGGCGTGAAGACGATGTTGTGGGGCGACATGCTGCTCTACAAGACCGAGACCCCCGACGCCGGGACCGCCGATACGCTGGCCGACGCGAAGATCAGGCGCGAGGCTCTGCCGAAGGACGTTATCATCGCGGACTGGCACTACTGCCTTGCCGATGATTTTCCCAGCGTGAAGATGTTCAAAGACCTCGGGCATGAGGTAATCGCGTCCACGTGGTATACGCCGCAGAACATCGCGGATTTCAGCGGGTCGGCCAAGAAGTACGGCGCGGACGGCCTGATGCAGACGCTTTGGGCGGGCTATCACATCAGCGAGAAGACCCTGGGCGAGCAGTTCCAGCAGTTCCACGCCTACATCCTGGCGGCGGAGTATGCCTGGAACACGGGCCGCACTCTGGACGATCTGAACTACGTGCCTGCCGATGAGTTCACCAAGCAGTGGCGCAGAGCGAAGGCGGATCACTCAACGAGGGATGGGTTTGTCGTTGACCTGACGCCTTACGCCAATGTGTCGCTTACCGGCTCCACGGCTGGGTGGCTGGGGTACGGCGCGAAGTATGATATCTCAGGTTTCCCGACCGGCGTGACGCGGCTGAACGGCGTGGAGTTCAGCGTACCGGCAAACAAGGCTGTGATGCTTGCCGGACCGATGAACCCCGCCGGCGAGTGGCCGTTGGGTGTTCGCGTTACTGTTGGGAAGAAGGCGCAAGGGTTGGTTTTCATCATGGCTACCGGTTGGCATGCGGAAAAAGGCGCGAAAGTGGGACAGATCACCATTCGCTACTCGGCGACCGAGGCGATGGTGGTTGACCTGGTTTACGGCGAGAACATCGGCGCGTGGAACGAGTATTTGGCCACACCGTCTGCTTCCACAGCCTGGATTGGCCAGACCGGGGCAGGGGAGAAGGTCATCCTGCGCACGCTCGAATGGCTCAATCCGCAGCCGGATCGTCCCATCGAGAGCATCGAAATATCCTCCACCGGCACCGAGGCGTCCCCTGTGCTGTTCGCGGTAACCGGTTTGAAGTAACACAGGAGCGCGGACGTCCTCGTCCGCATCTTTCCGGAGGGAAGCGGGGGGGGACGCCCGCGCTCCCAGGGCCGAAATAGGGACAGCGCCCCACTGGGGTGGAAAACGGCCTCAACGAAGGTTTGCAGTGTACACACGCGCGGGCTGAAGCCTTTCCTCTTATTGAACACCTCTGCTGCTTCGGTTCACGAATGATTGAGCGTGAATCCTCTTATAGAATATCCGCTATCACACTGCCATCACGTAAAATTCACGAAAAGTTCTTAGACTATTTTCTTACATCTGCTTGACATAAGTGGTGCGATAGGGATACACTTTGGGTGTAAGTGGAGGCAGAGGGTGCCTCCGTGGGGGGTTGGGTATGTTTCGTGGAGGCTACGCCCATAACGTAGACGAGAAGGGGCGCGTCATAATTCCACAGAAATTCAGGCTGCTCATGGGTGAAAAGTTCGTTGTCACCAAGGGCCTGGATAAGTGTCTGTGGGTGTTCACTGACGAGGAATTCCGCAAACTTGACGAGCATCTGAAGTCTCAACCGATGCTCGACCCCAATGCCGTGCGGCTCCAGAGATTCTTCTCCGGCGAGGCGGCAGACAGCTCGGTGGACTCGCAAGGCAGAGTCGCCATCCCCGCCAACTTGCGCGATTATGCCGGTATTGACAAGGAAGTCATGATTATCGGAGCCGGCAACCGCATTGAGATTTGGAGCAAAAGTTCGTGGGACGCGCAAACCGCCTCCATGAACGACGATTTGATCCGGGCTTCCGCAAAGGAAATCGGGTTGGGTCATGAACTCTGACAGGATTGACTACCATGATCCTGTGATGGCGACGGAAGCGCTGGAGTTCCTTCAGCCGAAGGTCGGTCAGACGGTGATTGATTGCACGATCGGCGGCGGTGGGCACGCACTTGGACTTGCGAAGGCGATCATGCCGGGCGGTAAGCTGGTCGGCATTGACCGAGACGACGACGCGCTGGCGAAAGCTGCGGAAAGGCTCAGCGAGTTCTCCGATGGCGTGATCCTTGACAAAGGCAATTTTGGCGACGTTGCCGACATAGCCTGGAAGCTGGGTGTGGATTCCGCTGATGGAATCCTGTTCGACCTTGGGGTTTCAAGCTACCAGCTTGACATGCCGGAGCGCGGATTCAGCTTTATGCACGATGCTGTGCTCGACATGCGGATGGACAGGTCGCAGAGGCAGACCGCAGAGCAGATCGTGAACTCGTATTCGGAGCGGCGGCTTGCTGAGATTTTTCACGATTACGGCGAAGAGCGGTGGGCGAAGCGGATAGCCAGGCTGATTGTGGACCGGCGGATCAAGAACCCGATTCACACCACCGGTGAGCTAGTGGACGTGATTCGGTCTGCTGTGAAAAACGCCGGTAAAGAGAAGATTCACCCAGCGACACGAGTATTTCAGTCGCTCAGAATTGCTGTAAACGACGAACTGGAATCGCTGCGAAAGGGACTGAATGCAGCGATAGACATGCTAAATCCAGGAGGGCGTGTGGTAGTGCTGAGCTACCATTCGCTTGAGGATCGGATAGTAAAAGAGACCTTTGCCCGACGCGCCGGCCGATGCACTTGCCCAACTGGGCTGCCGATATGCGCTTGCGGCGCGAAGACCGAGATTAAGATTTTGACAAAGCGGCCCGTGATGGCCACGGACTCTGAAGTTCGGACGAACCCGCGCGCAAGAAGCGCGAAACTAAGGGCTGCTGAGAAGATTTGAATGATTGGTTGAATCCCGATGGGGACGAAGATGCTCTGCATTTTCGAGGGGGTCACACGAAATGATTGCACAGAAGAGGCAGGAAGTAATGCGCCCGGTGGTGGTGCGTCCCAGAGCCAGAAAGGCCAAACGCCCCAACCTTTTGCGCGCGATGATTCAGAACCGCATGGTGTGCGTCATCATGCTGGCGCTTGCCGTGTCTGTCATGCTTAGCGTGTATGTAACGGCATACGCCAAGGCCACCGAGACCGGCTACCACCGTGGAGACTTAATCACCAAGCTGAAAGACCTAAGGTTGGAGAATGAGACTCTGCGCCTCAAGCT
This sequence comes from Armatimonadota bacterium, assembly GCA_025358205.1. Classification (GTDB taxonomy): domain Bacteria; phylum Armatimonadota; class UBA5829; order DTJY01; family DTJY01; genus JANYKG01. Next base: position 400 of record JANYKG010000081.1, on the reverse strand, counting down.
TGAGCAGGTTCGTCAGCCCGACGAGATTGCGAAGTATGCTCTCGCCAACAACATGGAGCAGGGGACCCGAATGGTCTACCTTGCTCCCAACGTAGAGCAAAAAGTTGCACGCAACCTGGATCAGTAGAGCTGTTCCCTGCGGCTTTCTTTCAGGTCATCGTGCGGCTTAGGCCGCATTATTCATGAAAAGCATGAAGAATGCTCAGAAGGCCGCAGATTATGCGGGACATGCATAATCCGCGCTAGGCCGTGCTTTCTTTCTGTACGATCACTACCGTTCGGGTAGTATGCCGGAGTTTCAAGGTGAAGCCTCGCCTGTCCATGGACCAACTTGCCCTACGTAGGATCAAGCTCTTCTCTCTACTGCTTGTCGCCATGTACTGCGGACTGGGTCTCCGCC
>JANYKG010000053.1 GCA_025358205.1 Armatimonadota bacterium | reverse complement strand
CGGCGTGGTGCTGGGTGACAGTCACAGCGACCCTGCGGCCATGGAGAGCCATGCGGACAGGCCGGAGGTTCGTCAGGCGCTGGTATCGGGGTTCGGCTGGTCCATCAGAGGCAGCAAGACCCTGCACACGCGGATGCTCTACACGGCGGTTCGGTTCGGCGACCAGGCGCACGGCACGCTGGGTGTGGCGCGGTTGTCCGAGAACCTGTCGAAGGTGGATCAAGTTCGCGGACGCATCCACCGGGTCTTCTTCCTGGCGGCGCTGCTGGCGTTCCTTGCGGCTGCACTCATCGGAGCAAGGGCGTGGGGCAGCGTCATCGGGCGTGTGGTCGGCATGAACGAGGTGGCCCGCAACTACGCGAAGGGCGAGCTTGACCGCAGAGTACGCACCCCCGCGAGACCGCGCGATGAGATTGACGAACTGGGCGAAACGCTGAACTACATGGCGTGCGAACTGCAGTGCATGATAGACGAACTCTCCGCCGAAGACAGGAAGCTGATGACGATCTTCGAGCAGACTGACGACGGGCTGATGGTGGTGGATCATGAGTCGCGCGTGCAGATGCTGAACCCGGCGGCATCCGTTCTGCTCAAGACGCAGGCGGCTGACGTGACCGGCAAGACGGTGATAGAGGCCACGCTGAGCCACGACCTCGCCGAACTGGTGGCACGGGTTCTGCGCACCTGCGAATCCGCCTCGCTTGAGGTCGAGTTGGCCGTGCCGGAGCGGACCGATATGAATGTGTACGCCGCCCCGCTGGAGAGGCCGGATGAGCCGTGTGGCGCGCTGGTGGTCATGCATGACATGTCGGCAGCGAAGCATATAGACTCAGTCCGCCGAGATTTCGTCTCAAACGTAAGCCACGAGTTCAGGACGCCCCTCGCCACCATCAAGGCAATGGCCGAGACTATCACCCTTCGCGCCGCGAACAAGCCCGAAGTCGCGCCTGAGTTTGCGTCCAAGATCATGGGGGAGGCGGACCGGCTTACCGCGCTGGCGGACGACCTGCTGGACCTGGCGAAGATAGAGGCGGGTCAGCGGCCGATTCATTCAGAGGTTTTCCATCTGGGTGGGGCTGTGGACGAGATTGTTTCGGCGCTTAGTGCGTCGGCGCGTGTAAAGGCCATTGAGGTGTCGGCGGAGATCCCTGATGCGCTGATGGTCTGCGCTGACCGAGAAGCCGTGCGCCAGATTCTGTCAAACCTGATAGACAACGCGCTCAAGTATACTCGTCCGGGCGGCAAGGTGAGCGTACTGGGAAGCGCGGAAGGTAAGTGGGTGACCGTGAAGGTATCGGACACAGGGATTGGCATCGCGGAAGAAGACCGGACGAGGGTGTTCGAGCGGTTCTACCGTGCGGACAAGGCAAGGTCGCGCGAGTCCGGCGGCACTGGGCTGGGGCTGTCCATAGTCAAGCACTTGGTCGAGCTGCACGGCGGCAAGGTAACCGTGGAGTCCGCGCTGGACGAAGGCAGCACGTTCACTTTCACGCTGCCCAAAGCGGGCTAGCAGCCGCCGGATAAAGTCAGTAATCGCACAGTTTACGGGTGCGCTCTGACCTCGCAGACATGAAATCTGCGGCGAAAGCACAGGTTCTCAAAGGTGATCCCGGAACGTCCGCTACGGCGGACCGCACTGGATTCGGAAATCCAGTGCCAACATCGTGCTATGCTTCTCTACCAATGATGGCTAGCAAACGTTAGCTCGGGATTTCCTAATCCCGAGCGCCGGCGGAGCCGGACATGGCTGGCTGCTGCTAGGCGGACACCTGAGCTTCAGTGCAGTTCCTTAATCTCGCCGGTTTCCATGTACGCGATCCGCTCGCCGACGTTGGTGATATGGTCGGCAATGCGTTCGAGGTAGCGGGCCACCAGCACCAGTTCCACCGCGCGCTGGGCGGTCTCCGGCTTCTCCGCGATCAAGGCAATCATCTGGTCGCGAACCTGCCTGTAGAGCGCGTCCACCTCATCGTCTTCGCGAGCGACCTGCGAGATTACCTCTATATTCTGGTTCACGAAAGCCTGCAGCGAGGTATGAAGCATATCCTGCACGATCTCGGCCATCTTCGGAATCTTCACGAGAGTAGTGATCGGGTCCAGGCCGGACAGCTTTTTGGCGGCTTTGGCAATGTCGAGAGCATAATCGCCCATTCGCTCCACATCCTTGATTATGTAAAGTCCGGCGGCAATGGTGCGCAGGTCGCGGGCCATGGGCTGCTGCAACGCGAGAAGGCGCAGGCACCGCTGCTCGATGGTCACGTTGTAGCCGTCCACGATGTCGTCCTTGGCGATGACCTCGACAGCCAGCATCGCATCACGCGTCTGAAGCGCGCGCACCGACCCGACCAGCATCTCCTCAACCACGCTGCCCATCTTCAATATGTCCTGCTTCATCTCCTGTAGCTCGTCGCCAAAACTTTTTCGTATCGTGTCCATCGTTTCTCCTGTCTAGCCCGGATAGAGTCTGTAGCCGCACCCTTTACGGGTGCGTCCGGTACGCAGGCTAAAGCCTGCGGCTACACATCAGCCGTCACGTCACGTCCTGTAGCCGCACCCTTCATGGGTGCGTCCGGTACGCAGGCTGAAGCCTGCGGCTACTCATCAGCTACTCATCAACCGAACCGCCCCGTCACGTAGTCCTCAGTGCGCTTGTCCCTGGGCCGAGTGAAGATGATATTCGACTCGCCGAACTCAATCAGCTCTCCCATCAGGAAGAACCCTGTAAAGCTCGAAACGCGTGCGGCCTGCTGCATGTTGTGCGTGACGATGATGATGGTGATATCCTTCTTCAACTCATGCATCAGCTCCTCTATCTTGAGGGTTGAAATCGGGTCCAAAGCCGAGGCAGGCTCGTCCATGAGGATGATCTCAGGTTCCACCGCCAGCGCCCTGGCGATGCAGAGACGCTGCTGCTGCCCGCCCGAGAGGTCGAACGCCGACTTGTGCAGCACGTCCTTGACTTCCTCCCAGATCGCGGCGCGCCTGAGGCTCTTCTCAACTATGTCCGCAAGCTCATTGCGGTCGGATGTGCCGTGGATTCTGGGGCCGTAAGCGACGTTATCGAATATGGATTTCGGGAACGGGTTGGGCCGCTGAAACACCATCCCGGTGTTCTTGCGAAGCTCGACAACATCGGTTTCCGGGGCGGCGACGTTCTGCCCGTCTATCCATATCTCGCCGGTGGTTTTCACTGAGGGTATCAAGTCGTTCATTCGGTTTATGCCCCTCAGGAATGTGGACTTGCCGCATCCCGAGGGACCGATGAGCGCCGTGATGTCCCGCAAGGGCATTTCGATGCTGATGTGCTTGAGCGCCTGGAAGCTGCCGTACCAGACGTTGAAGTCCCGGACGGAGATCGCCTCAACTGGTGCCACGGTTTCCTCAATCTTCTTCTCTGCAGTTTCGTTCATCTTTATCTCCATCTCGCTGGTCACCATTTGCGCGCTCTCCTGTACTTTGCACGGATGGTCGTCGCCACCAAGTTCATGCCGAGCACCAGCGCGAGCAGGACAAGCGCGGTGCCCCACTGTATCTTCGGCGGCGCGTTTGGAACTTGGGTGGACAGCACATACAGGTGGTACGGCAGCGCCATCGCCTGGTCGTAGATTGAATGCGGCAGATCGCGCAGGTAGAACGCGGCGACCGTGAAGAGTATCGGCGCGGTCTCACCGGCGGCGCGTCCGATTCCGAGTATGAGGCCGGTGATGATTCCTGATACCGCGTTGGGAAGAACTACGCCGACGGTCGTCTGCCACTTGGTCGCGCCCAGGGCGAGGCTCGCGTCCCGGAACGACTGCGGAACCGATGAGAGCGCTTCCTCGGAGGCGGTGATAACCACCGGTAGGGTGAGGATAGCGAGGGTCAGCGAACCGGATAGAAGAGACGCACCGAAGTGCAGGAGCATCACGAACAGCCCCAGTCCAAACAGGCCGTAGACGACTGACGGCACACCGGCGAGGTTCACTATCGAGAGCCTAATCAGCCGAGTGAACGGCCCGGGCTTGGCGTATTCGGACAGGTAGATCGCCGACATCACTCCAAGGGGTAGGGCGAATACCGTTGTGCCGATGATGAGGTAGATCGTCCCTACGATTGCCGGAAGGATGCCTCCCTCGCGCATCATGTGTACCGGAGACTGAGAGAGGAACGTCCAGTTGATGGCCGGAAGACCGCGAGCGAGTAGCAGATACACAACCGCCAGCACTGGAAGCACCACGAATATGGTGGAGAGGCTTAGAATCGCAAAGGCTATGCGCTGTTTGACCATCGGGTGAAGTCTCATCATCTACCTCCTCACCCTGGTTCTCTGGAGTGCCAGATCAGCGATGAGGTTGATGGCAAACGTCATCAGGAACAGCACCAAACCGATGGCGAAGAGCGAGAAGTAGTGCGGAGTCCCCTGCGCGACCTCACCCATCTCTGCGGCGATGGTGGCGGTCATCGTCCGCACGGGCTGCAAAAGCGAATGTGGGATAACAGCGGCGTTGCCAGTCACCATCAACACTGTCATGGTCTCACCTATTGCGCGGCCGATGCCCAGCATAACGGCGGCTATGATACCGCTCTTCGCGGCAGGCACGGTCACACCGGCTATTGACTGCCAGGAGGTCGCCCCAAGCGCCAACGCCCCCGATCCATAGTCCCTGGGAACAGCCACTATGGCGTCCTCGGAGATGGATATGATGGTCGGCATGGCCATGAACGCAAGCATGATGGAACCGGTCAACGCCGTCATGCCCGTCGGCAGGTCGAAGGCGCCTTTCACCCAGGGGGCCAGAACAACCATACCGATGAAACCGATCACAACGGATGGTATTCCGGCCAGCACTTCGACCGTGGGCTTGAGTATTTCTCGAACACGCACAGGCGCAATCTCCGCCAGGTACACTGCGGCGGCAATCCCGACCGGCACGGCTATCACTACCGCGCCGAGAGTGACCGCAAGCGATCCCAGTATCAGAGGAAGCGTCTGGAACTGATCCGAAAGCGGATACCAGTCCCGACCAAACAGGAACTTGGACACCGAGACACTGCGAAACACCGGCAGTCCGTCCCTGAGCAGGAACGCCATTATGAGAACCACGAAGATGATTGCGAGAGCGCCGTTCAGGGCGACCAGCTTCTCTACCAGCGGTTCTGCCAACCGACGCATGCTCTTTAGGGAACCTGGTTTCGCTGTATCCGGTGTCTGCGTCATTCCTAACCTTTCTTCATCGGCGCAAATCCAAGCTTATCTACGATTTTCTGGCCTTCAGGGCTGAGTGCGAAGTCCAGCAGACCCTTGATCTCACCCTCGGGCTGACCGTTAGTGTACCAATAAAGTGGGCGCGAGATCGGGTAGGTGTGGTCAATTGCGGTCTCGATGCTCGGCTTGACGTACTTGTCAGTAGCGGTCTTGGCTACTGACACCGCTTTGTGTTTCGCAGGGTCAACGTACCCGAGGCCTACATAGCCGATTGTACCCTTGTCTGTTGCAACCTGGCCGGCTATGGCTTCGGAGGAGGGTATCATGAGGGCGCTGGAGACGAACTCCTCAGGCCCTTTGGCATTACCTCTGCGGACAACGTGCTCGAGGAAGAAGACGTGACTGCCGCTGCTCTTGTCGCGAGAGAGCAGGACGATCTTCTGGTCAGCGCCGCCGACCTGCTTCCAGTTGGTGATCTTGCCGGTGAAGATGTCGGAGAGTTGGTCAATAGTCAGTTTGCCCACGGGATTTGCGGGGTTGACGATGACGCTGAGAGCATCGAGCGCGACTTCGTGCTCAACCGGGTCAATGCCCTTCGCCTTAGCCTGCGCAATCTCTTTATCCTTCATCGCCCGGGATGATTCGGCGATGTCGGTCGTGCCCTCTATCATCGCTGCGATGCCGATGCCGGAGCCGCCGCCTGTCACTGCAACGTTCGATTCGGGGTTGGCTTTCATGTAAGCTTCGGCCCATGCCTGACCAAGGTTCACCATCGTATCAGATCCCTTGATCTGAACCATGGCTCCCTTTGAATCCTCGCCCTTCGATGAAGGCTTGTTGCACCCAGCAATGCCAACTAGCGCTGAGAACAACAAAATAGAAACAACCAATCCGTTAGAATCTCGCATCTGCATTTCCCCTTTCGTGGAGTGCTATCCGTATAGAGCATCATCTGCTTCCATTGTAGTATACCCAGAGAAGGTTACACGACACTTACACGCAGTTTTCTGCCAGCTTAAACCGGTCTTCCGAAGACCGAGACACACATCAGCCCGGAGGATTCCGAGTGGTTTCCTTCCGGGCCAATGATTGACGGAGCGGGGGTCTCCGAATGTCAACGAACTACGTAGCCGACCCTTTCCACTATCTTCTGTCCCTCGGGACTGATTACGAACTTCAGGTAGTCACCCACGACTCCACCTGGCTTGCCGTTTGTATAACAGTAGAGTGGCCGCCACAACGGGTACTTGCCATTCGCCACGGTCGCGTCACTTGCGGCAACACCGTTGATTGGGATTATCTTCACTTTGTGCTTGGCGACGAACTCCTTGGCAAAGGCCAGTCCTACGTATCCTATCGCACCCTTGTCCTGCGCCACCGTCTGGCAGATGGCACTGTTCGACGGTAGAGTAATGGTCTCAGGACGGAACCTCTTTGTCTTAAGTACCGTATCCTGGAAGAACACGTAGGTGCCGGAACTGCTGTCTCTGCCCGCCGCCACCACCTTCATGTTCTCGCCGCCGACAGCTTTCCAGCTATCGGCATTGGTATAGAGCTTCGCGAGGTCACTAATGGACAAAGCCTTGATTGGGTTAGCAGGGTTGACGATGATCGCCACTCCATCCTTTGCAACCGTTGTGGCACGCATGCTCACGTTGCGGTCACGTGCCTGGGATATCTCCTTCGGCTTTACCTCCCGAGACGCGTCCGCGATATCGCACGAACCGTTGATAAGCGCGGCGATGCCCACTCCCGACCCGCCGCCGTTGACCGAGATCATCGCATTCGGGTGAGTCTTCATGTACGTTTCTGCCCACGCAGCGGCCAACGGAAGGATCGTATCGGAACCTTTGATCCTCACCATTCCACCTGCCGAGAAAGCGGGGATTGCGAAACTGGCAATTGCTACTGCGGTTAGCAGCGCACGGGATATGCGTTTCAACATTCTATTCTTCACTGGTATCTCCTTAATGTGATTCGCTCAGAATACAGTCAGCACTTCAACGCGCAGGCCGTTGTTGGTGACGGAGTTCTTCTCTTCGTTGTTTATCTCATAGAATACCTTGAGCTTCGTGGCATCATCAAGAAACCGGATGATTCCAAGATTCCAGGTGCTCAGCTTTCCATATGTCGCGGCCATTGCCTTGTCATTGAGAACATCATACTGGGCCACGAGTTGGTGCTTGGGACCGAGGTTCTTTACCCCTACGACGTACCATCCGCTGACTGTGCGGTTGGTTCCGTATTTCGCGGCGGGGGTGGTCGTAGTGTTGGAGTAGTAGGGATCTTTGCCGGTCACGTATTCGGCTTTGAGGGAACCGCCCTGGGCGTAGTACTGCAGATCGGCGCCCCAGCGACTCTGATCCACCATCGTAGCGTACGGCGAGTTTGACAGCTCGCGTACTGCTTGGGTTCCCTTGTGGAATGAGGTGCCAAGGTAGAGGTTCTCAGTAACCGGGTAACGAACCCGTCCTATGATGGTCTTGTTGGTGTTGTTGTCCTCAAACTTGCCGGTGCTTTCGAGGAAAGCGGCCCCAGCGTCTCCAGACTTGGTGCCTGTGCCGTTGAAAAGGCCCAGCGCCCAGTCGAGCTTGCTCGTCTCTGTGCTAAGCAAGCAGATTCCTTTGTCTCTCTCGCCGGGAAAGAGACCGCTGAATGACGGCGTTGAGGGCAGGCTCACGGTTGTTCCCGCGAATACCTTCGGCCGTTCAGGCACTTCGCGAGCGGATGACGAACGCTCAATGACATAACCAAAAGGCATGTTCTGCTGGCCAAACCTCACGAAGAACGGAGCCGACGATCCAACTCCCCAAGGATGGTATTCGAGGTAGAGGTCTTTGGTCTCGACCTTGGTTCTGTCATAACCACAGATATCCAGCTGCACCACACCAACCGTGTTATCGGTAGGCTGACCGGTGATCTTGAAACGGCCGCGGCGGACGTAGAACCTGTTGTCCGGAGCCTTGTTGTCGCCTTTGTCGAGAACTCCGGTGGGGGATTGGTAGGCCTCATATCTGGCCTGCACGTAGCCGGAAATGAGTGTGTAGAATGAAGTGTGCTTTTGCCTAACCTTCGGTCGTAGGATATACTTACGAAGGAAAGGACAGAAAGCGCAACATGGCACTACTGAGCAGAGAACAGATCAAGGAACTGATTAGGGAACGGAACATCAAGACT
>JANYKG010000176.1 GCA_025358205.1 Armatimonadota bacterium | reverse complement strand
GCCGATGCCCGGCAGCGCGACCTTGGGTTCGATCGCCGCGACCATCCCCTCGGCCAGCGGATATGCCATCCCCGGCGCGAGGTAGGGTGGCTCGTCAAGCTCCAGGCCTACGCCGTGGCCTACGAACTTCACGCGCTCCGTACCCCCGCCCATGAAGGTGTCCGCGTACCCAAGCTCGCCCGCATGCTCCACGGCCATGTTGTAGATGTCCTCCCACGCCCGGCCCGGGGTCATCATGCCGATGATGGACTCCTCGACCGTCAGCATGGCGTCGTAGGCCCTCAGAACTTCGTCGCACGGCTCGCCCCAGCAGAGCATCCGAGTCTGGTCCACGTGGTAACCTTCGATCACCAGCGCAAAGTCAACGATCACCGGTGCGCTGCGTGGAATGGGGTCGCTGTTTGCGCCGTAGGGGACCGCCGGGGAGACGCCCACGCCAGCGCATATGCCGTCGAACTTGGTGCCTGCCAGGGTGTGTACGCCCGATGAGAGCACGCCGAACATCGCGGCTTCGACTCCCTCCCGGCGGAGGCGGATCATACCGTGCCCACTCAGCCTCAGGCGCTCCTCAAGAACCGCGCTCAGCTCAAGCTCGGTCATGCCAGGGCGGAACCCGGCTTTCAGGATCTCCGGCACCTGCGCCATGATCTCGCCCGCGCGCGTTTGAATGGCTATCTCGGCCTCGGACTTTACCGCCCTCATCATGCGGATATCCCAGGAGAGGTCGGCAAGCTCGGCGATCGGGAACAGCTTCTGAAGGCGCAGGACGGTGGAGTAGGAAACCACGTCCAGCGTGAGGCCGATGCGCCCGGCGCGGCTCGGACCGTACATGTCCAGAATGGCGGTCAGGTCCTTCGTGCCGGTGAACGCCTCACAGCGGATGTGCTTCACCTCGTCGGTGATGCGGGTGACGGCCTTGCGCGCGAGGATCATCGGCTCGCCGTCGGCGGGGACCAGCAGGTAGAGCGGCTGGACCGAGCCGGTGTAGTAGTACAGATCGGAGTTTTGGGTCAGTATCGCCAGACCGATGTCCTTCGCGGCGAGCAGCCTTTGGAGTCCGCGCATTCGGTCCGTCAGTTCGGCTATGGAAAAACCTTGCATAGTCATCATCCTCTCATTTGTTTACAGATAGGAGTTCGACATGCAGGGGAAAGAACCCTTGCGGTAAGTATGGGAGTGTGGGTGTATGGAAGTATGGGTGTACGGGCGTGTGGGGAAGGGGAATCCGAACATCGAACGTCGAACTCCCAACTTCGAACGCGGATTAGCAAAACCCGAAATCTTTCTTGATATGGACTGCGTGCGGCTCGACGCCGCTTTGTACCAGGCGGCTTGACGCCGGTTGGGCTGTACATAGCATAGCTGTTCTGCCGGCCGTACGCGCGCGCGTTGGCTTGGCGCCGAACCGCTCTGGGGAGCATATCGTTTCACGATATGCGGGGAGACCTTCGTACTCCTTGACGGAAATGCAACGATTCCGAACCTGTGCGGATGTGGTAGAATAAGCCTGTAAGGCGGCACCCGACTTCGCCAAGGCTACGTCGGACAAGCCCGACACCTGACAACCGGCACCCGAGAGCAGTAGACCATGGCAGAGAATCCGGCGATAGACAAGATCAGACGCGCGACGAAGGGCACTCCATACGAGGGCTTGCTGTTCCTCGTCGGCGGCATCGTGCGCGACAAGGTGATGGGCCGCCTGGTGTCCGATGACGTGGACATCGTGCTAGAGGGCGACGCGCTCAAACTCGCGGATTTCCTCCATGACATGGGCGCGACCGATCACAGGCCGGTGGTCTACCCCAGGTTCGGCACGGCCATGATCGCGATGGATACCCACACCGTCGAGCTGGTCAGCGCGCGGCGTGAGAGCTACAAACCCGCCAGCCGAAAGCCGCAGGTCAAGCTCGCCAAACTGCGCGACGATGTCCTCCGCCGCGATTTCACCATCAACACCCTGATGGAGAACCTACACACAGGCGAAGTCCTCGACCTCACGGGCAGGGGAATGGCGGACATCGAGGTGAAGATCATCCGCACGCCGACTGAGCCCCAGACTACCTTCTACGATGACCCGCTGCGTATGCTCAGGGCCGTGCGGTTCGCTGTGCGCCTGCAGTTCGAGATTGAGAAGGAGACCTGGGACGCCATCGTCCGCGATGCGGAGAGGCTGCAGATCATCAGTCACGAGCGCATAAGGGACGAGTTCATCAAGGTGATGATGTCCGAACACGCCACGCAGGGGCTGAGGATGCTGGCCGATGCCGGGCTGCTCGGGCAGTTCGCGCCGGAGTTGCTGCAGATGAGCGGCGTTACTCAGAGTGGAGGGCATATTTACGACGTGTGGGAGCACACCCTTCACGCGCTGGACGCCCTTCCGCCCGACGCGGACCTGGTCTTGCGGCTGGCGACGCTGCTGCATGACGTAGGCAAACCAAGCACGAAATCAGTGGCAGCCGAGGGGGAGAGCCACTTCTACGGGCATGAGAGACTAAGCGCAGAGACAGCAAGCCGGATTCTCCGCAGGCTGAAGTTCCCGGCCGCCTTCTCCGCACGGGTAGCCAGGCTCACGGCTATGCACATGAGGGTAGGAGAATACAACACCAAGTGGGGTGATCCCGCCGTCAAGCGGCTGATGCGCGACGCGGGCGAAGATATGGGCGACCTGATGCTCCTCGCAGAAGCCGACCGAATCGGCGCAAATCCCAAGGCTTCGCTGGACGGTCTCCGCGATCTGGAGCAGCGGATAGACGAGGCGCAACTGGGTCTGCCGCCGTCACCGTTTGACAGTCCGCTTGACGGTCGCGAAATTATGGATTTGCTGGGTATAACTGAGGGAGCGAAGATCGGCGAGATCAAGGAATACCTCATGGACGAGATTCTCGACGGCCGAATCGCGCCGCAGGACAAGCAGTCGGCCCGCTCGGCTGTGCTGAGGGCTTTCGGCAAGGCAAAGAATCCATGAACGTGTGAAGGAATACTATCCAGTGTTGGTGAATTATACAGACTGTGTGAAAGCGGGGTGATTTTGAATTATGCAGAAAGAAGAAGCGATTCGTGTAGAAGGCGTGGTGTTGGAAGCGCTGCCGAACGCGATGTTCCGCGTGAAGCTGGAGAACGAGCACGAGGTTCTGGCCCACGTGTCGGGCAAAATGCGCATGCACTTTATCAGGATTCTGTCCGGTGACAAGGTTCAGGTAGAGCTATCGCCGTACGATCTTACGCGCGGACGGATTACATATCGGTACAAGTGACCTTCGGATGGGGGAAGAATGTGAGCAGGAGCAAAGCGGCGACCACAGCAGTGACCGAACCGTAGATGAATGGCGCCGCCGGTCCAACGGTTTTCCACAGGTATCCGGCTACCACACTGGCCGGGAGCAGCGCCAGACCCGTGAGCATATGATACGCGCCCAGACCCGTACCCCTCGACTCAGCACACACCAGATCGCAGGCAAAAGCCTTCTGCACGCCTGATGTCAGCGCATTGTACAGCCCATACAGGCCAAACAGCGCCCACACCATCCAAGCTTTCCCGGCGAACCCGAAGCCCGCGTACACCGCTGCAAAGACCAGATAGCCCGTCAGTATGACGTTTCGCCTGCCCAGCTTGTCCGATATGTGGCCCAGCCATGCCGCCAGCAGCGCCTCCATGCTGTTGAACGTCACGTAGAGGAGCAGGATGTTCCGCACGCTCACCCCCAGATTCTGCGCCCGCAGGATGAGGAACGCGTCGCTTGAGTTGCCGATGGAGAACAGAACCGCCACCCAGAGGAACCTCTTGAACGGCGCGTCAAATTGGCTGAGACTGAGCGAAGGTAGCGACTCTTTGCGAGCTGCCCGCTTCTTCTCCTTCACAAAGAAGACCAGAACCAGCACACCGAGTATACCCGGAACGGCCGCGTAAAGGAACAGCTTGCGGTAGTCGTCGCCCGCAGCCTCGTGCCGGGCATCCATCGCCTTCAGGAAGAAGTAGGCTATCAGTGGGCCGGTCACCGCGCCAATTGTGTCCATCGCCCTGTGCATGCCAAACGCCAGTCCGCGCTTTTCGGGTGGCGTAACATCGGCGATAAGCGCGTCACGCGGGGCGGAGCGGATTCCCTTACCCAGGCGATCCGCAAATCGCACGCCCAACACGCCCTGCCAGCCGGTGGTCATCGCCAGCAGCGGTTTGCTCAGCGCGGAAAGCCCGTAACCCGCTGCCGCTATCCACTTCCGCTGACCAAGCACATCACTGAACCAGCCCGAGAAGATGCGCAGAATGCTGGCCGTGCTCTCCGCGATGCCTTCGATAAGACCGATGTAGAGAGGCGATGCGTGCAGCACATTGGTGAGGAAAAGCGGAATCAGGGGGTATACAGCCTCGCTGGAGATATCTGTGAGCAAGCTCACCACGCCCAGCGCGATTACGGTGGAACTTATGCCAAGGAAACGACGTTTTGGAGATGACATCGCAGGCACCTGGTTGATCTAGTGGCCACTAGAAAGCAAAGGGCCGAACGCATCACACGCACGGCCCGTTCATACACTCATTACACTGGGCGGATTACTTCTCGCCGTGGAACTCGGACTCCGGGTGCATGGTGATCGCATTGACCTTCTTGGGGCACTCCTCTGCGCAGATGCCGCAGCCCTTGCAGTGCATGTAGTCTATGCCGTCTACCTTGCCCTCAGCGCTCAGCTTGATCGAGCTATCCGGGCAGTACATCCAGCAAATCTTGCAGTCAATACACTTCTCAGCGTCCCAAATCGGCCGATCACTTCGCCAGTCGCCGGTCTTGTACGCTTCTGACGTTCCCGGCTTTTCGATCAGGCCGCCGATGGGAAGGTCCTTCCAACCCGGTAGTTTGTTCGCTACAGTCGCCATTGCACTTCTCCTGTTTCTATGAAACCCCTAACTCGCATTATTCACAAAAACACGAACAATGCTCAGATTGCCCTGCATTACGCGCTTTGTGCATAATGTAGGTTAAGGGTTGCAGTTAAGACTTTGTTCTAGTTGCACACGGCGCTTTCACAGCCACCGCAGCAATTCGAGCCTACATAGTTTACCACTTCCACCCGTTTTGGTCAACATCATCCTGTGCCGCGGGTCATTCCTGCTGGAGTGTGTACTTTGTTTTTAGCCCCTGCCCCGAGACTTGTCTCTTTCCGTGTCATGCGGCCAGTTTCCTGGTCTTCGGCCGCTTTGCTTTCCTCGCCCGCGCCTGCCAGATGTCTTTGCCCTTCCA
>JANYKG010000175.1 GCA_025358205.1 Armatimonadota bacterium | reverse complement strand
GAACGGCAGCCGCCCAGGTCCGCCCAGAGGAGCGCGGTTTGGCCGTAGTAAAGCAGATGGTTGTGCGAATCCGTGAACCCGGGGACGACCGTCTTGCCCTTGAGGTCAACAACCTCTGTCTGCGGCCCGCGATAAGCGTTAATCTCAGCATCATCGCCCGCCGCCAGCACGCGCCCGTCCCCAACAGCCAGTGCCGAAACCCACGGCCGCTCGTCCCAAAGCGTGAAAACCTTGCCGTTCGTGAGGATGAGATCTGCGTGGTTCATGATCCGTTCTTTCTGTCTTCCTTGTCCGGGGTGACGGTCTTGCGCGCCCTAATGTAGTTCACAATCGAGTCACGCGCGGTGATGTCCAGGGTCTTGGTGACCGGGTAGCCCTTGAAATACAGCCCAACCAGCCAGTCTATGGTCGCGACCTTGTAGACCGCCTTGTCGTCAATCGGTTTGCCCGCGATGGTACACTCGACCTTGTCAGCGCCGACCATGCGGTACTTCATGCCGGAGACACCCGGCTTCACCGGGAAGCGAATCAGTATCTGCTTGACCTGCTCACCGGTCATGTCCAACACCTGAATCTTGTTTGAGTAGGGAATCGCCGTCGCAACATCCCAAGCGCGAAGAGTGCCTTTCACCAGGTCGCCGCGAACCGCCCCGACGCCGTAGATTGCCACATCCGCGCCGGACGCCTCGCGCATGGAATCACAGACCAGGTTGAGCACAGCCGGCATGGTGAAGAATGTGTCTGTCGCCTCGCCGATCACCTGGCCGTAGGTCTTCGCGAGCGGCTTGTAGTATTTCGCCACGATCTTCGCGGTCTTCGGGTCGTCCGGGATGTCCGAGGTAATGGGAATCAGCTTGCCTGTATAGCTCATGACCGTGAAGCGCCCGCCGTCCTTACGCAATCGCAGGTCCAGCCTGCCTAGCTCCACGCCATGTTCGTATGCCTGAACGATGAGCGTGCCGTTGACCGAGGACGCTTCACTGCCCCCGTTTGGCACGAACTTTGGGGTCGCGTACCGGGTGTGCGAGTGGCCGCCGACTATCACGTCTATGCCCGGCGCCCGCTTCGCCAGCGTCTCGTCCTCGCCCGCGCCGAGGTGTGAAAGCGCAATCACCACATCGGCCTGCTTTCGGAGTTCGGGAACGAGCTTAGCCGCGGTCACGTATGGTTCCAGGAAATCCAGGCCTTCTTTGGAGGCAGGGAACTCGGGCGACGGAACAGTCACCCCGAACACCGCTATCTTCGCGCCGCCGATGGTGAATATCCTGTACTCCGGCAGCTCCGGCTTGCCGGTCTTGCGGTCCACCAGGTTCGCGCAAACATGCGGAATCATCGCCATGTGCGCGCGAAACACCGCCAGCGAAAACCGAAAGTCGTGGTTGCCGGGTACCGCCGCGTCGTACCCAACGGCGGCCATCGCCTCGTAGTCCGGCTTGCCGTCGTACTCCAGGCCGAAAGGCGTACCTTCCACCACATCGCCCGCGTCCATGAGCAGCGCGTTCCCGTGGGTCTCGGCCCTGATCCTGCGTACCAGGGTGGCCCGGCGCGCTATCCCGCCGATATTCTTGCGGAACGGCATCTGCGCATACCCCAGCTTCGGGTTCTCAGGCTCGGGATAGCTGAACGGAATCAGGTGGTCGTGCGTATCGTTCGTGTACAAAACGGAAACTGCCCGGTACTCAGGCGACGAGTAGCCGGGCAGACATAACGCAAGCAGACAGGCCATAATCAGCGTACAAGTAATCCGACGCTTAGGCACTGAGTTCATTTCTTGTATACCTCTTTCGGATCGAAGAGCTGCTCCGCAATCACTTCAAGCTCGCCGTCCTCGGTACACTGCCGGTAGTAGCAGCTTTCGTAGCCGTTGTGGCACGTCGGCCCGACCGGCTCGGCCTTGATGAGCAGCGAGTCGGCATAGCAGTTGGCGTAGACTCCCTTCACGATGAGGAAGTTGCCGGACTCCTCGCCCTTGAGCCAGAACTTGTTTCGCGAGCGGCTCCAGAAGCAGACCTTGCCTTCATCCAGGGTCCGCTGGAGTGATTCGCGGTTCATGAACCCTAGCATCAGAACCTGCCCGTTGTTGGCATCCTGTATGACCGCCGGGACGAGTCCATCGGCGTCGAACTTTACCTTGTCGGGAATCTGCATTCTAGCTCCTCTTGGAGTGCGATGGCTCGACGACGAGCCGACATCTCATTTCCCGTAAACGTCTTTCGGGTCCATAAGTCGCTCGGCTATTATTTCCAGGTTTCCGGCCGGTTCCACCTTACTGAAGAAGCAGCTTCGGTAGCCCTCGTGGCAGGTGGCGCCGATCTGGTTGACCTTTATCAGCAGGCAGTCGCGATCGCAGTCCACGAACATCTCGGTGACAAGCTGAAAATGCCCGGAAGTCTCACCCTTGACCCAGTATTTGTGGCGCGATCTGCTCCAGAAGCAGACCATCCGCTCCTTGAACGTACGCTCCACGGCGGTCTTGTCCATGAATCCCATCATCAGGACCTCGCCGTTCTCCGAGTCCTGCACTACCGCCGGGATCAACCCGTCTTCGCCGAACGTCAGCCCATCAATGAAGTTCATCAGCGTCTCCAATCGCTGGGAGCGCACGTGTCCGCACGTGCATCCGGATGCGGACAAGGACGTCCGCGTTCCCAAGTCAAAACACCGGGCGCACGACCACTCCGCGTCCGGCAAGATATTCCTTGATCTCGCGTATGCTGTACATCTTGTAGTGAACCATCGAAGCGATGAGCGACGCCTCGGCCCTGCCTTCGGTCAGTGCGTCATACATATGCTCGGGCGTACCCGCGCCGCCGGATGCGATGACAGGAATCTTCACCAGATCCGCAATCGCCCTGGTCAACGGTATATCATACCCATCTTTCGTGCCGTCCGCGTCCATGCTCGTCAGCAGAATCTCACCCGCGCCCAGCCGCTCGGCTTCCTCGGCCCACTTCAGTGCATCAATGCCGGTGGGAGTTCGCCCGCCGTGGATGTAGACCTCCCAGTTGCCGGGCTTATCTTCTATCCGCTTGGCATCAATGGCGACGACCACGCACTGCGCGCCGAACTTGTCCGCCGCCTCGGTGATCGTCTGTGGATGCTCCACCGCGAAGGTATTCATGCCGCACTTGTCCGCTCCAGCCTTCAGAATCTTGCGGAAGTCGTCCACGCCCCTGATCCCACCGCCGACCGTGAACGGGATGAACACCTGCTCGGCAGTGCGCCGAACGATGTCTATAATGATGTCGCGCTTCTCGTGGCTTGCGGTGATGTCCAGCAGCACGAGTTCGTCTGCACCTTCCTTGTCGTAGAGGGCGGCAAGCTCGACTGGGTCACCGGCGTCGCGCAGGTTCACGAACTTCGTGCCCTTCACAACCCGGCCTTCTTTTACGTCAAAACATGGGACGATACGTTTGGCAAGCATTGACAACTCCTGGAACGGTAGACCGAGGAGATTATATCATACGAAGGGGAGTAAGGGGAATGGCAGACGGAATCGAATGGTCAAATGGTCAGATGGTCAGATGGCGAGTAACTGTCATGGTATCACCTCATCAAGATTATACCACACGAATCGGCTAATGGGAAGGAATCCGGAAAATTCGGGTTGACATATCGGACACTTTGTGAGAAAATGGACAATAGTTTTAGCAGTAAGCAATGTGCGGAGGGATGATGAAGAAAGTGGAACATATCAAAGACGCTATGGCGAAGGGGTCCTGGCTCACTTACAGGCCCGAAATCAAAATACTCGACTGCACGATTCGTGACGGCGGGCTTATCAACGACCACGGATTTGAGGACGGCTTTGTGAAGGCGGTCTACGAGACGTGCGTCGCGGCCGGCATTGACGCCATGGAATTCGGCTACAAGGCCGACAAGAAGATATTCTCCCCTTCAGACAACGGCGACTGGAAATTCTGCGACGAGGACACCCTCCGACGCATCGTGGATGATAACCCGACCGATCTGCAGATCGCCGTCATGGCCGACGCAGAGCGGACGGACTACCACCATGACATCCTCCCGAAATCCGAGAGCGTGATTGATATCGTCAGAGTGGCGACGTACATCCACCAGATTCCGACAGCGCTGAACATGATCAAAGATGCGGCTGACAAGGGCTATCGCACTACCGTCAACCTTATGGCCATCTCAACCATCCAGGAACGGGAACTGGGCGAGGCTTTGGAAATCCTGGCCGAAACCCCGGTATGCGCCATCTTCATCGTAGACAGCTTCGGGTCATACTACTCGGAGCAGATCAGAGACCTCACGGTTCAGTTCCTGGCGGCGGTCGAGGGCAAGGGCATCGAGATAGGCATCCATGCGCACAACAACCAGATGCTCGCCTACGCGAATACGCTGGAGGCGCTCATCGTCGGCGCGAACCGGCTGGACGCGACGATCAATGGAATGGGCCGAGGCGCAGGCAACTGCCCGCTGGAGTTGCTGCTAGGTTTCCTGAAGAACCCGAAGTTCCAGCTTCGCCCAGTGCTGAAGTGCATCCAGGAAGAATTCCTGCCGCTTGAGCAGAAGGGCGAGATGGAGTGGGGCTACAAGATTCCCTATATGATCACCGGCCAGATGAACCAGCATCCCCGCACGGCGATCAAGATGCGCGCCGGCGAGAACCCGGACGATTACGTCGGATTCTATGACCAGATGATCGAGGAAGAATAGCAGGAGAAATGGTCGGATGAGGGAATGGCTGATGGTCAACGAGCTTTAGCGTTCATCAGCCATCCCGACCATTTGACCATCTGACCATTTCTGACTATGCCCCCATCCCTACCTAAGTCCCATGTCCGTAAGCACGTTGTTCAGCAACACAATGTCGTTGCTGGTGATGCAGTCCACGCCCATCGCGGCCCACTTGCGCATGTCGTCCTCGGCGTCTATTGTCCAGACCGCCATCTTCATGCCTGCCGCTTGAGTGGCGCTGATCATGGCCGGTGTGACGTTCTGATAGTTGAACGCAAAAAGGTCCGCCTTCACAGATAACGCCTCTTCCACCAGGGTCGCCGCCTCTGCATCGCTTATCTCCGCTCTGGAACTCTTTAATGCCCCGAACATCAGGTTGGGGTTCACCTCGTGCATTCGAAGTCCCGCCGAGTAGTGGAACGAGATAACCATAGCCTCTTTCTCAAGACCGTGTGCCAGAATTGCAGCCGACACATCCGCCTCAAGCCCTTCGACTTTGAGTTCGATCTGCGGGCGGGGTCCGTCACCCGGCGCAAACAGGTCCAGATACTCGTCGAACGATGGAAGCTTCTCACCGGCGAACTCAGCGCCGAACCACGAACCCGCGTCCAAGGCGCGCAGCTCATCATATGTCATCTCGGCTATTGCGCCGGTGCCGTTCGTGCATCGGTCCACCTTGGGATCATGGCTGACGACGATCTTTCCATCCTTTGTGCGGTGGATGTCGCACTCGATGTAGTCCGGGTTCTGCTCGACTGCCCGTTTGAATGCGGCGAGCGTGTTCTCCGGCGCGACTTTCGAGTAACCCCGGTGGGCGATGCTGAGTACTTTATGCATGATTGATTCCTCCTGATGTGTTCATTATACCGCCTCTGCCTGGATTATGCATCTGACGCATAATCCAGGGCCTTCTTAGCATTATTCATTCTGTTCATGAATAATGCGGACCAGCGCTTGTGTGCCAACTCCGCGGACGCTGCAAAAAAAGATTCTACGACCAAGGAGGAGTTTTCGGAAGCTCTGCCGTACTTGCCAAGTAGAACACCCATCTTATGAATCGCGAAATCTATCAGTTACGGATTTCACAAATCATTGGCGGGTGGCAATAGTTATGTACGCGCAGGGAAACCTGACGCAATTCGAATGGGGGGTCACAGTTGACAAAAAGGTTTAGCAGTAGTTGCATTCGATTGGGATTCATGGTTGTGTTGGTGGCTTTAGTCGCCGGCATCATCTGTCCCGCAGTCGGCGCACTCGCGCCCTACAAGATCGGCGGTTTGTTTGCCATCACCGGTCCGGCATCGCCGCTCGGTACGCCTGAGAGAGACACCGCTCTCCTCATGGAGAAGCAGATCAACGCTACGGGCGGTATCAACGGTCACCCGGTAAAGCTCATCATCTACGATACCAAGAGCACAGAGACCGACACGGTGCTGGCCGCAAAGAACCTGATTAGCCAGGGTGTGGTAGCCATCGTGGGTCCGAGCCAGACAGGTGAAAGCCTTGCTCTGCTGGACACGGCATCAAGAGCAGGTGTACCCGTCATCTCATGCGCAGCCGGCGTCAAGATCGTGCAGCCGGTGAACAAGTGGGTATTCAAGACAGCCCAGAGCGACGTTCATGCTGTAGCCCGATTGGTGGACTACATGAAGAAGAAGGGGATCAACAAGATCTCCATCCTCAGCGTGTCGAACGCTTTCGGCGACAGCGGTAAGCAGCAGCTCAGGATTCAGTGCGGCGCCGCGAAGATCAAGATACTGTCCGAAGAGACGTTTGGCGACAAAGACACGGACACGACATCGCAGATCACCAGGATCAGAGGCAAGAGACCTCAGGCCGTGGTATGCTGGGGCACGAATCCCGGTCCCGCCATCGTAGCAAGAAACATGAAGCAGCTTGGTCTGAAGATTCCGCTGCTAATGAGCCACGGTATCGCTAACCACAAGTTCATCGAGTTGGCCGGTGACTCCGCAAACGGAGTGATCTTCCCCGCAGGTCGGCTGATAGTGGTCAATGACATTCCGGCATCCGACCCGCAGAAAAAGGCTCTGCTCGCTTATGCCAACGCATTCAAAAAACAGTACAAGCGTGATCCGGATACCTTCGGCGGACATGCTTGGGATGCCATCCAGTTGGTAAAGGAAGCGCTGGCAAAGGTAGGCCCGGACAAGGCGAAGATCCGTAGCTTCATCGAAAACAAGAAGAACTACGTAGGCATCGGCGGGATATTCAACTTCACGCCGCAGGACCACAACGGTCTGGGCAAGAATGCCTTTGTACTCGTAACCATACAAAACGGCAAGTGGCGTCTGACTAAGTAGCGCCGCTGGTGATTCTGCTTCGAGATTGCACTCGTCGTGGAGCGCGTCAGCAACACATCGCGCTCCACGACGCACATATCGGGTTTCACTAATTGTTGGGAAACCGCGTTAATCCACCATCCCTTAGCGAAAAGCTGGGATGGTTTTGCGGCAGGTATAGAACACTTTGGATTTGACCAGTCAGATACTGCAGTACGTCCTCTCGGGCATCACTGTAGGAGCAATTTACGCGATCATAGCGCTTGGTTTCTCGCTCATCTACAATGCGGTTGAGATAGTGAACCTGGCTCAGGGTGAATTCGTCATGCTGGGCGCTATGCTCGCCGTCTACGTACTACAGGCAGCAGGGGTTCCGCTCTTCGCCGCAGTCCTGATAGCCATTGTGGTTGTCGGCGGAGTAGGCGCGCTGCTCGGCTTGGCCGCAATTCACCGACTGAAGAAATCCTCGCCCCTTTCGCTCATCATCATCACCATCGGCGCAAGCATATTCTTCAAAGGAGTGGCGATGCACCTTTGGGGCAAGGACGCGCTGCCGCTGCCCGCATTCTCATCAGGCGATGCGATTGAGGTGCATGGGGCGGTGTTGGTGCCGCAAAGCCTGTGGATATTCGGCATTACCGCGCTCATGCTGCTGGGCGTCTACATTTTTTACGAACGCACTTCGTTCGGCAAGGCTATGAGGGCCGTGGCGGTAAACAAGCACGGTGCGCGCCTGGTCGGCATAAACGTAAACCGCATGGTGGTGTGGGCGTTCGCGATCAGCGCGGCGTTGGGCGCTGTTGGCGGCATCATAGTCGCGCCGGTCACACTGGCATCCTATGACATGGGCACCATGCTGGGGCTGAAGGGATTCTGCGCCGCGATACTCGGCGGACTGGGCAGCGGCGGCGGGGCCATAGCGGGCGGGTTGATACTTGGCATACTCGAAAACCTGGGCGCGGGGCTGATCTCATCCGCATACAAAGATGCAATAGCGTTTGTGGTGATGCTGCTGATACTCTTCGTGCGGCCTTCGGGATTGTTTGGAGGAAGGTCGGCAGATGGACGCTAGATCGCAGTCACCACGATACCATTTTCTGGCTTTTCCCATCGTAGGCGCGCTGCTTGCCGCCCTACCCTTCGCGCTGCACAACAACTACTACATCGGCGTGATGGTCTTCATCGGCATCCACACGATTCTCGCGCTGGGGCTGAATTTGTTGATGGGCTATGCGGGTCAGGTGTCGCTGGGACATGCGGCTTTCTACGGAATAGGCGCATACACCACGGCGATTCTGACCACAATGCTAAAGTGGCCGCCGTGGGTCGGGCTGGCCTGCGCGCCGATGGTTGCCGGGCTAGCCGCGTATCTCATCGGCATGCCCACGCTGAAACTCAAAGGCCACTATTTGGCGATGGCTACACTGGGATTCGGCATGATCGTCAAAATACTTTTTGTGGAATACTACCCGCTGACCGGCGGCACATCCGGTATGACCGGCATTCCGCCGTTGTCACTGGGCAAACTGCAGTTGGTGGACGACCGGCAGTTCTACTATGTCGTCTGGTTTTTCGCGCTTATGCTGATATGGGTCAGCTACAACATCGTAGAGTCCAGAGTCGGGCGCGCGCTGAGGGCGGTGCATACCAGCGAAATCGCGGCGGCATCCGTGGGCGTGGACATCGCGAAATACAAGATTCAGGTCTTCGTGCTAAGCGGGGTCTACAGCGGATTGGCCGGCGCACTGTACGCGCACTACATTCGCTTTGTAAATCCTGATCCATTCGGGTTCATGTTCTCAATTCAGTTGGTAGTCATGGTGGTGGTCGGCGGCATGGCCAGCATTTGGGGCGCCATCGCAGGAGCGAGCGCGATCACACTGCTGAGTCAGGTGTTACAACGATTTGAGGACTACGAGGTGATCGTCTTCGGCGCTATTCTGGTGCTCGTCATGATTTATATGCCGCAGGGCCTCACCAAGAGCATTGTTGATCTGACAGCGCGCAGGCGTTCTGCCAAGCCGAGCAAACCGGAGGTTCTGCCGTGACCACCGGAGCAGTTTTTCTTGAGGCGCATGACGTAACCAAACGCTTCGGCGGACTGACCGCTGTGGACAGCGTCAGTTTCACCATGAAGCTAGGCACGATTAAGGCGTTGATAGGCCCGAACGGCGCTGGCAAGAGCACCATGCTGAACATGCTTTCCGGGGTGTATCTGCCGACTTCCGGTCGCATAAGCGTGAGGACGGTGGATGTCACCGGGCAACAAGCGCACAAGTTCGTAGGACTCGGAATAGCCCGCACATTCCAGACAGTGCAGTTGTTTGGCAACATGACGGTCATTGAAAACGTGGTGATGGGGCTGCATACGAAGTGCAAGACCGGCATCATACAGAGCGCTCTGAGGCTGCCGTCCGTACTCCGCGAGGAACGCATGGTGTTTGCCAGTGCGATGGAGCACCTGGAACGAGTCGGGCTGGCGGACAGGGCGTCTGAGTTAGCCGTGAATCTGCCTTATGGTCAGCAGAGGATGCTTGAGATCGCGCGGGCGATGGCTTCTTCACCGGAGATGCTGATGCTGGACGAACCGGCCGCCGGGCTTTCTATGAAGGAGACCGAGCATCTTGCGTTGTTTGTGCAGGAGATACGCGACTCAGGCATCGGAGTCCTCGTCGTTGATCATGACATGCGGCTGATTATGGATATATCCGACGAGGTGGTAGTGCTGGACCACGGCAAGAAGATCGCCGAGGGTACACCGCGCGAGGTGCAGACGAACCCGTCTGTGATTACCGCTTACCTGGGCGAAGAGGCCGGAGATGAGTGATAAGTGACGAGTGAACTGAATTTCTGATCTGGGTCACGTATCACTCATCACTCATCACGTGCAAGGGGCATTCATGCTGAGAGTGAGAAGTCTGACAACTCATTATGGTGGAATACAGGCGTTGAAGGGAGTCTCGCTTCACGTTGACACGGGCGAGATCGTCGCTCTTGTGGGCGCGAACGGGGCGGGCAAAACGACCATCCTGAACACCATCTGCGGGATGGTTCCGGCGTCGTCCGGCGAGGTGCTGTTTGACGGCAAGCCGGTGACTAACGCAGCGCCCGATCGGCTGGTGCGGATGGGTCTGAGCCAGGTGCCGGAGGGCAGGCAAGTCTTCGCGCCAATGACGGTGCTGGACAACCTGAAACTGGGAGCCTACGCGCGCCCACGTGCCGAAAAGAAGAGAGAGATGAAGTCCGACCTGGAGTTCATATACGAAACCTTCCCTATTCTGAAGGAACGGTCAAAACAGCACGCAGGGACACTCAGCGGCGGCGAGCAGCAAATGCTGGCGATTGGCCGCGCGCTGATGAGCAAGCCGAAGATGCTGCTGCTTGACGAGCCTTCGGTGGGGTTGGCGCCGCTGGTGGTAAAGGAAATATTCAGAGTTATCAGCCGCTTCCGCGATCTGGGAACCACGGTGCTGCTTGTGGAGCAGAACGCCCGAGCGTCGCTGGGCATAGCGGATAGAGGCTACGTGCTGGAAACCGGCAAGATACTGCTTGAGGACGCTGCATCTGAGCTGCTGATTAACAAGGAAGTTCAGCGCGCGTACCTGGGTAAAGGCTACCGACATGTATGGGAGTGAGGGAAAATGGTTTATGGATGATGGTTGATGAGGTGGAAGCATTCGTGAGTCGTACTCGATGATCCTACTCGTACTCGGCTGATCGGGAAGTACGATCCAGGAGTATGAGTAAGATGCACGAGTCTCCACAACCATGAACCATTAACCATTCTCCCCATTCCCTCTGGAGGTTTCTATGGGAATCTGGAATCAGAGATACGAAACCATGCCGAGAGAGGAACTCCAGCAGGTTCAGTTGGAGCGACTTCAGGCAATTGTGAACCGAGCGTATGAGAACGTCGCCTTCTATAAGCGCGTGTTCGATCAGGCAGGGATATCGCCGGAGGACATCCGGTCGCTTGACGATCTCGCCAGGCTGCCGTTCACGACCAGGGAGAACCTTCGCGACGGATACCCATACGACGCGTTTGCCGTACCGCTGCGAGACGTGGTGAGGATACACCCGTCCGCTGGAACCACCGGCGCGCCGACCGTCTGCGGCTACACAGTGAACGACATACACAACTGGAGCGAACTTGCGGCGCGTGTGCTTAGCGCGGGTGGAGTCGGCAAAGAGGACGTGGTACAGGTCTTCTTCGGCTACGGCATGTTCTCAGCCGGGTTCGGTTTTCAACAGGGCGCCGAACGAATAGGCGCATCGGTGATACCGGCATCGGCGGACGACCCTGAAAGTCGCATCACCGTCATGCGGGACTTCAAGATCACGGCGCTGGTAGGCACACCCGCCTACGCGCTTTCCGTGGCGGACCAGATTGAGGAAGCCGGGCTGGACGCGGGTACCCTTCCGTTGCGCGTGGGTCTATTTGGCGGCGAGCCTTGGTCCGAAAAGCTACGAGAGCGCATAGAAGAGCGGCTCAAAATCCGAGCGGTGGATTACTACGGCCTGAGCGAGATGTCTTCCCCAGGTGTGTCGTGGGAGTGCGATCACAAGTGCGGCCTGCACATAGCGGAGGACTACTTCATAGCCGAGGTAATTGACCCG
Source organism: Armatimonadota bacterium (assembly GCA_025358205.1). Classification (GTDB taxonomy): domain Bacteria; phylum Armatimonadota; class UBA5829; order DTJY01; family DTJY01; genus JANYKG01. The sequence continues at coordinate 34,280 of JANYKG010000175.1, read as the reverse complement.
AAGACCGGCCAGGCCGTGGACGAGGGCGCACAGGGTGAACTGGTGCTGACCTCGCTGATGAAAGAGGCGCTTCCGCTGCTTAGGTATCGCACGGGCGATCTTACATCGCTGGATTCCGCGCAGTGCTTGTGCGGGCGGACACTCGCACGAATGTCGCGCGTGAACTCCCGCACCGATGACATGTTCATCGTCCAGGGGATCAGCATATTCCCTGCTCAGATAGAAGCCATCCTCACGGAGATGGACGGCTCCACGCCGCAGTATCGGCTGGTGATAGAAAGACACGGAGCATCCGATGAGTTGGAGATTCAAATAGAGGTATCTGAGAGAGTTTTCACTGATACTGCAACTAAGCTGGATCAGATGAAAGACAGAGTGGTCAATCGTGTCCGCTCATCCCTGGGCATCCTGCCGCGCGTGAAGTGGGTCGAGCCGAGAACGCTGGAAAATCTGACCGGCAAGGGCCGCCGCTCAATCATAGATAATAGAGAATAGCGCGATCAAGCTGCCGCTGGTCTACATTATGTTTTCCTACATAATGCGGTTCATGCGCGCTCTTACCAGATTAGTGCTACCGATGGAGGTGATCTACGGAAAATAACTGGTTGGTCCGCATTATTCATGAAAAACATGAATAATGCTCAGAAGGTCGCGATTATGTGGGACATGCATAATCTGCGCTAGTGGTTTCAGTATCAATGCATTGTTAAGATAGACTAAGGGGGTATTTGGAATGCTACGATTAGTATCAGTTATCCTGTTGGCTCTCGTCCTTATCATGGCCGCGAGCGCTGCTTTCGCTTACAGAGTCATCGCTATTCCTTCACCGGAAGTGCTTCCGCAGGGAGTATACAAACTCGAAGTGTCGGCGCCCTTCAACGAGAATGCGCTCGACAAGTGGCTTCCCTCGTACAGATTCGACGGTACAATCTGCAAGGGGCTGGAGATTGCACTCAAGGGCGGATGCCCTCCGGACCGATGGCGCGCAAACAACACATTGCTCAACCTGACTTATCAGGCCACCAAGGAAACCGCGAGCATGCCTGGTTTCGGTGTGGGTGTGTGGAATCTGTACAACTCGTCCAGCTCGGACAACCCGAAGGTGTCGTACTTTGCGGGTATCTACAAGAGCATCAACGTTGGAATGAAGCTGCCGATCAAGGTAGTTGTCAACTACGGTACAGAGCAGCTTGAAGGCTTGTCCGGCGGCGTCATCATTCCGTTCAACAAGAAGTTCAGCGCTGCCGCCGAGTGGATACCGGAAGGCAAAGCAGGCAACAAATCAATTCGGACTCCCGGCAGTGATAGTGGCTTCACTTGGGCGTTGGGTTATAACATCACCCCGAACTGGCGGGTAAAGTACGCCAACATCGATGGCGACAACGCCTACGGTCTGGTATACACGAATAAGTGGCTCACCAAGTAGAGCCTTTCTTCGCCCGGCTCTCCACATGAGGGCCGGGCATCCATTTCATCCTTTATTCATTTCCTCACAAGGTAATCCCCTTCCCCGCGTCAAACCATGAGTTGACTAGCCTGGATTATTCGCGTAGTGAACAATCCAGGGCCTTCAGAGCATTATTCACGTTGTTCGTGAATAATGCGGCCCTTTTCCGCGGAGTATTCTTGATGGCCGTGTTCGCGATATCCGATCTGCATCTTTCTCTACACACACCGAAGCCGATGGACATATTCGGCCCGGTATGGGAAAACCACGCCGAAAAGCTGGAGCAAAACTGGCGCTCGGCTGTCACCGAGGATGATGTCGTCCTTATGCCCGGCGACACGTCATGGGCCATTCGGCTCTCCGACGCGGTACCCGACCTGGATTTCGTCGCGGGACTCCCTGGGCGCAAGGCGCTGATTCGCGGCAATCACGATTACTGGTGGCAGCGGCAGGCCACGAGTCGGCTGAACAGGGAATACGGGCCAGGCATGGTCTTTCTGCAGGGAATGTCCGTCATGCTGGGCGATATTGGCGTCACCGGTACGCGCGGATGGCGTGTAGAGACGGAGTATGCCGGACTGGACATCAACAAGACGCCCCAAATGCCGCAGGGGCAGTCGGAGAAGATCCTTCAGCGTGAACTGGAATATCTTCAGCGCGGATTGTCCTCCATACCCGAAGATGTGCGACTTAAGATCGCCTTGCTGCACTACCCGCCGTTCGACGAACGACTGCAACCGAACGAGTTTGGCAAAATGCTGGCCGAACATGCGGTAGACATCGTGCTTTACGGGCATATACACTTGGGGTTAGGCAATTGGTTCGACGGCGACCTGGGTGGAGTTCGGCACCGACTTGTTTCCGCCGACATGGTAAACTTCAGCCCGCAGATCATAGTCCCGTAGCTGATCTGCGCACAAGGGTGAGCAGCTTGGTTTCGGCCCGCCTCCTGTGCTATCATTTGACTGTTCGCCTAACACGATAAGTAACTCCGCACATACGCGGCTTCAGGATAGTGGTATAAATGTCCGATCATCATGTTTCCTTTGACTCAATCGTATCTCGTCTGCGAAGCGATTTTCCCGGCGTGAAGCTCCTTGCGCTCGGACAGACTGTCTACTGGGATGAGCCGGTGAAGGCTGTTCTTCGCATGGCGCTCGATGGGGTCTACCCCGAGGCCGAGATGGTGGTGGGCATACACGATGCCGACTACTTCTCCAAGGTATCCGCATCCCGCAACCTGCCCGACGGCTGGGTGGTTGTGCCTCACTCGGACGGCGCAACCAGGGATCTGTGGGTTGCGACCGGCGAAATATCCAGCCTGTTCGGGAGCGAAACCGTGCCTGGGCGTGATGTGTTCACATCCCACGGCGTGCAGTTCGACCGCATATCCAGGGACTTTCCCGGCGGCCGCGATGCGCTGGTGGAGTCAGCCACCGAGGCCTGGGGGTGGCGCGGATTGGTACACGTGAATGCTGAGAACGAGATAGCTTGCTGCATCTCATTGAAGGACGCACTCCCCCGCTTCCTCGAATTGCTTGAGTGGGGTTTCAGGCATACGCTGGATTCTCTGTCCGAGGCGGACTCAGCAAGGGGCCAAGTCGCCGCCGATGAACTGCTGGACGAGGTCGCGGAATATGCGGCAGCGAACCCGGATGCGTCTATTACTGATATGTTCAGGGACTTCCTGCACAAGTCTTACGTGCGCCTGCTGGATCGAGAGCCAAACAATCTCACGCTGGCGTCCATGACCGGGCTGTTCACCTTCAACAAATCCACCGCCGCACTGCCGAGGTTCAGGCTGCTGGATGCCTTCCTCAACCCTGCGACGAGACAGGCGTGCCAGGATGCCTATGATCTTGCGGTGGAGAACTCGGATATCTACACACTCGACAAATTCTGCGACGGCGCGATTCCGTTTGACCTGGTTATGCCGGGCGTGGGACGCGGCACGATCTGTCTGAGGGCGGGTTCGGTAATCGTGGACGCGGATGAGCCGATCGTACTATCAACGAACGAGTTCCCCACAAGCGCCGCTGAGTTGGCCGCACTGGTTGAGGCGAAGCTGGGAGTGGGTGTCGCGCTTGTCGGCAAGGCAATCCCGCTGGTTCTTATGATGGCCAGCGAGTTCGTGTTCGTGCTTCATGAGCAGGCTTCGGTATACGTCCCGCGCTGCGAAAAGATGGCGTCCGTCATGAAAGAGCGGGGCGTGACCCTGCCGTTCTATCCCATACTGCGCATCAAGTATCACACTTGGGATTCACTGTCGGCATGCGAGTCCACGTTCAACCTGCCGGGTCACATGGCCACCGCATTTCGTCAGGGCGAGATCACGTCGAAAGAGCTGGCGGACTCCTGGCAGGTGGTTGTCGCCGATCAGACGCGGTTGCTGGAGCATATTGCGCGGATAGCGGACATAGACTCGCTGCTCACCTTCCTTGCGGCCCAGCACGGCAATCCATGGCCTGAACGCATTATTTCATATATCGCCGCCTCTGCCACCGTGCGCGAACTATCCCTGAAGGCCGAACCTCTGAAGGCGGAATCTGTCCGGCTGCGCGACCTCAGCCATGAGATCAAGGCGCAGGTTCAGGCGTTGGAGGCAGAGAAGGGCGTCCACTTCCGAACCCTCGTTAAGCCGCTGAAGGACGAACTGGAGAGCCTGTCGTTGGACGGTAAGACCGATGCCGATCTCGCGGCGAAATTGACAGAGCAAGAGAAGGTTCGAGCGGAGTTAGAGGATCAGATAAGGCACAAACGCGAGGAAGCCCACGCAGCGCAGAACAGAAGCCAGGACCTGAAGCGAGTCGTCCAGAGCATAGAAAAGGGCGACGAGATGATGGCGGCGCGCGGGGTGATCAACACTATTGAGTACGAAGCCGAGCTGGCCCGACTGTGGCTGGTTCGCGATGCTGTACTGGTGACAAAGGGGCTTGAGTACACGGATCACCGCCCGTCTGCCTGGTGGTTCCTGCTGGTTGATCCGGAGCTGAAGTGGTTCAACCGAGTAGCCGAAACCGCCGAATATCGCTGGGAAGAGATCGAAGGGAATGGCTGAGGGGACGTGGGGAATGGTTGATGGAAAACGCACGCTGCCGTTTGTTAAATATGAGGCTATCGGGAACGACTTTGTTCTGATAGACGCGCTGGCCCTGCCGGAGATGGACTGGCCGGATATCACGCGGCAGATATGCGATCGGCATTTCGGCGTCGGGTCGGACGGCTTGCTGGCGCTCATGGGGTCAGACACCGCCGACTTCCGCATGCGCATGTACAACCCTGACGGCTGCGAGGACATGTGCGGCAACGGCCTTCGGTGCCTGGCCTACCATATCCATGCGCAGAGGCTGACCGACAAGCGAAGCATGAGCATCCAGACTTGGGACGGCATCCGCCAGTGTGAGATTCTGGATAGGCCGGACGGTTCGGGCGCGGTCCGTGTGAACATGAACCGACCTTCGCTGGTCCCGGCGGATATTCCCATGAACGTTCAGATTGAGCAAGTGATAGGATATCCGCTTGAGGTCGGCGGCGAGGTATTTGAAACCACGGTGGTCCAAGTCGGCAGCCCGCATGCGGTGATCTTCAAACCATACGAGTATTTCCACGACGCGTGTCCGCCTGTCAGCCCGCTGATTGAGCATCATCCGCTGTTCCCCGACCGTGTGAACGCGACCTGGTGCTTTGTGGAATCGCCCGGCGTTTTGCGAGTGCGAACCTGGGAGCGCGGCGCAGGGCCAACGCTGGGCTGCGGCACAGGGGCGTGTGCGGCGCTGGTCGCGGCAGTCGTCAGCGGCCTGGCATCCGAGAGCGCTGATGTGATCTCGCCCGGCGGAACCTTGGAGATCGAGTGGCCCGCGCGCGGGGACGTGTTCATGACCGGCGAGGCACACCACGTGTACGAAGGGGAATGGAGGGGCTGAGGGAAGGTGCCAGGTTTCGGGTGCCTGGTTTCGGGCGACGGGCTGGCGGGGGTTCCTGGTTCGCCAGTTGTTTGTCCGGATTCTGCGTTGGAAGTTGAGCGTTGGGCGTTGAATGTTGGATGTTCGCAGCCGCCCGCCCCACGCACTTGGAGGAGCAAGCCTTGTCAAAGGTCGAGCTGTACGACAATCTAGCCGGTTCGTATGATCTGCTCATCTCGTGGAAGCGGCGGCTTCGGCGCGAGAAACCGTTCCTGAACGCGCTGTTCAAACGGCACAAGGTTCGCCGAATTCTGGACACCGCCTGCGGGACGGGCGCACACGCGCTGGCCTTCCACGACTGGGGCTACCACGTCACCGGCGCGGACCTCAGCAAGGCGATGGTCAAGCAATCGCGCGCGAACGCGGACGGCAGGAAGATACACTTCGTTCAAGCAGGTTTCGATGACACCGAGAAGATCGGCGGGATGTTCGACGCGGTTACGTGTCTAGGCAACTCGCTGCCGCACGTGCTCACCGACGAGGCGCTGGATGCGTCACTGCTTGCCTTCCTCGACCAACTCCTCGCAGGCGGCATTCTCGTCATCCACAGCAACAACTATGACCGCGTGCTGGGCAGGAAAGAGCGGTTCATGCCGCTGGCCCACACTCGCAAGAACGGGAAAGACCACCTCTTCATGCGGTTCTTCGATTTCCAGGGCGACATCCTGACCTTCAACGTGGTCTCGCTAACCAACGAATCAGGCGCGTGGAGCATGTTCCCGGACTCCTCCACCCACCGCGCTATCACCCGCGATCTGCTGGTCAGCCGGTTGCGAGCGGTTGGTTTCGAGGCCCCCGAGGTCTACGGCAGCTTCTCCGGCGAGGCGTTCGATCCGCTGGAATCCGACAACCTGATCGTGCTCGCGCGCAAACCTGACGACTCGATCAGCAGGCCGATCCTCGAACCTATCTCGGCGCTTGACCGCGTGCCGATTCACGATAACGGCGAAGATCTGGTGAATGTAGAAGACATCGTCCCCGGCGTGAAGGTGAAGCAACCGCCGACGTTTGTGCGCAAGACCGTGGGTGAAATGCTCGCGAAGGCCGCCGCCATGCTGCCGGAAGGGCACCATTTCTTCATCAGGACGGGCTGCCGGTCGCTGGAGTTTCAAGAGCGGATGTACAAGAAGTACTACGGCGAGCTTGCGGAGAAATACCCGGACTGGCAACGAAGCCAGCTCCGGCGCGAGATCAACAAGTACCTGGCGCCCCCTGACGCCAAGCATCCGCCCGGACACACCACCGGCGGTGCGGTGGACCTGACCATCATTGGCCCGCACGGCGGCGAGTTGGACATGAATTCCACGGTCAAGCCGTTGGACAATCATTTCCGCACCTTTGGCACGTACTCCAAGCTGATTACCCCGCGCGCGGCAAAGAACCGCCAGATGCTGGTGGACGTGATGCTGGCCGCGGGGTTCAGCAACTTCTCCAACGAGTGGTGGCACTACTCCTACGGCGACAGCGGCTGGGCCGTCCGCGCCAACGCCCCCGAAGCGTTCTACGGTGCATCCGAGTTCCCGGTAGACTGCACGCCTTAGCTCCGTGGTAGCGCCGTATATTCCCCTCTCCTGTTATCGGGAGAGGGGCCAGGGGTGAGGGTCCGGGTTCCGGAGTCCGGAACTCAGCGGATAAGGATGACTGAATGGCTCCTGAGAAAGATACACCAAACCCCAGAGGCATCCCCTTGGTGAGCAAGGGAAATGCCCGCGAACTACGCGCCACTCTCACGCCCGCTGAACGTCTCCTGTGGAACGAACTCCGCGACCGGCAACTGGGTGGACTGAAGTTTCGGCGGCAACACGCGGTCGGCCCGTACGTTCTCGATTTCTACTGCGCTGCAGCCAAGCTGGGAGTAGAAGTGGACGGCGGCATCCACAATGCGCTAACCGAATATGATGCTGACAGGACAATTCACATGGAGCGATATGGCTACCAGGTGATTCGGTTCACGAACGAGGAGGTAGTGGGCCACCCGGAGCTAGTGCTGGCACGGATTCTGGATGCGGCACGTATCCGGAAGTAAGGAAACCCTCACCCCAACCCTCTCCCTATAAATGGAGAGGGAGCAGCTTGATCTACTTCCCCTGCTCTCCCATCTGCGTCTTGACCGTCTCCACTTGGGACTGATAGTACGTGTTCTCCGGCTCAAGCTTGGCCGCCTCCTGGAACGCCGCCAGCGCCTCGTCCAGCCGACCACAATCAAGCAGGACCGCGCCGAGCTTGGATTGGTACGACGCTTCCTTGGGCCGCGCCTGGATCGCCGCCCGGTATTCCGAGATCACCTCATCGGGGCTGATCCGGGTCAGCATGTACCGCTGGTAGATATCCCCGAGCTTCGGCCTGGCCTGCTCGCGGCACGTCAAAAAGTCCGCATCCTTGCCCATCTGATCGGCCAGGTCGGTCGCCAGATAATTGTGGTACATGCCCGCCTCTTCGGGATCGGTCTTCAGGGGCGGACACATGCGCAGAGTCTCGATGCCCAACACCGTCTGACCGTCACCGAGGAGTATCTTTCCAAGGTAGTACACATGGGCAAAGTCCAGCCACACCCCATCAAGTCTGATGGCTTCACGGTAGTCCTGAATGCCTCCCGCAATGTCCCCGTTTTCCACCCTGGTGATACCTCTGTACATGTGCGACTTGGCGACCGGGAACGGTACATCTGGTGCATGACCAACTGCATAGATCGCCTCAGCCTGTTTGATCTTATCCTCAGTCAGCGAGTCCATGCCCTTCGCAAAATCGTAGTCATGCATCAGGTCCACCTGATGAATGGTATCCTCGTCGAAAGTCGTCTGCTCATCCCCATTGAGGAGAATGGCGTTCATGATGGAGGACTCAGGCTTGACGTGGAACGCCCCGAAGTCGTGACATATCTCGTGAGCGATTGTGCGCACGATCCGCGGCTCCACTTCCGCCGCGCCGTTGTCAGGATCGTAGACGATCACGTGCTCGAAGTAGGTATGGGTGAAGGCAAGTGTGGTCGAGCGCGACGTCTGGCCGGTGAAGCCGATGACTATCTCGGAGTCGTCCATCGGCACGTCGGCAACCAGTTTGTTGTAGATGACATCACCGTACACATCGGGATCGTCCTTCTCCTTGAACTCCGGTGTGGTCCAGGGCACGACCGCCGTGACCACCAGCTTAACCTTGAAAGTCTTCTCCATAAGGTCCGAGACGGCCTGCATGCGAGTCTTTAGCATTTCTTGCCAGTCAGTTCGCTTCTGCATCAACTGATCTGCGGCAACCTTCACTCTCACCACCCTCACGCCGTCGCTGTCAATCTGCACTGTAGCTGTTGAGGGCGCAGGCCCTTTCTTCACCTCAGTCGGATACTGCCGCTCCGACCAGACCGCCTTGCCGGTGGTGTTGATGTAGCTGTTCTGGTTACCGATTCTCACCTGCGCAAGGTTGTTGTTGAAGTCGGGCGCCCTGTCGAACTTGGCAGGGATGGCGAGCTTGCCGGTCTTGTCCACGTAGCCCCACTTCTCGCCGACCTGCACAGCAGCCAGCCCGCAGTTGAAGTTGCTCGCAAGGTCATACTGCGGCTTGACGACGTAGCTGCCGGTCTTGTCTATGAACCCCCATCGCTCTCCTACCTGAACTGCTGCCAGTCCCTCTGAGAAGCAGACCGTCTCGTCGAACTGAGGGGTGATCACCATCTTGTTCGCGGGATCTATGAAACCCCATTTGCCTGCAACCTTCACGGGGCACAGCTTCTCCGGCATGAAGCCGCCAACCGCATCGTACTGCGGCTCGATTGCCGGCTTGCCGGTTGCATCTATGAACCCGAATTTGCCGTCCTTCTTCACCGGCAGAAGTCCCTCGGAGAACAACCAGCCCGCATCGTCATACTCGTTAGGCACGATCAGCTTTCCGGCGGCGTCCACCACGCCCCACTTGCCGTCCTTCTTGACGACCGCCTGAGAGTCGCCCAGGAAGACTGCGCTCTGGAACTGGCAGTCCAGAATCGGCTGGCCCGACCGATCATAGAATCCCCAGAGGGGTTTGGCCGTTGCGAATGGAGGCTGCACCGCGATGACCTTGTCCGTAATCCAGCCGATCTCGCCGAACCGCTGGTCAAGCACGACCTTACCGGTCTTGTCTATAATCCCCCAATTCAGCTCGCCACGGACGCGCGCCAGCCCCTTGTAGAAATCGAGAGCCATGGTGAACTGCGGCTTGACGACTGTACGGCCAGACGCATCAATGTAGCCGTAGGGGCCGTACTTGCTATACTCCACCGCGGCCAGGCCCTCGCTGAACGCCTGCGCTTCCGTGAACTGCTCGGGAATAACCATCTTGCCGGTTTCATTTATGTAGCCGTACCTTTGGCCGAACTCGGTGCGCGCCAAACCGTTGTGAAAACTACCGGTGCTCTGCCCGAAAGGTGATGAGAGCGCGACCTTGCCGGTCTTGTCTATGAACGCGAAACCATCCTTGTTGCGGACAGGAGCCAGCCCCTCGGTGAACGAGCCGGCACTCCGGTAGATAAGCGGGATGACCTCCTTGCCGGTGGTATCTATGTAGCCGAGGATGTTGTAGTTCTCGATCTTGAAGACCCGGCCCTGCTCGTTCTTGAGCATCTCCCGCGTGGGAGTTCCGACCACCGCCAGTCCCTCGCTGAATGACTCAGCGGTAGCGTACTTGGGCTGGATGACCCACTTGCCGGTCTTGTCTATGAAGCCCCACTGGCCCTCTGACAAGGCTGGTGCAAGTCCGCTGGAGAATGGGCCGACTTTGTCGAACTGAGGTGTGATGACAACTGCGCCGGTCTTATCTATGAACCCGCACTTATCGCCCTGCTTGACCGCCGCGAGTCCCTCAGACATCACGCCCATGCTGTCATAGCTCGGTGGAACTACGACGGTTCCCTTCTTGTCTATCAGGCCGAACTTGCCGTCAATCTGCACTGCGGCAAGTCCTTCGCTGAACGGATTCGCCCAGTGGTACTGCGGCTTGAGTACCATAGTGTCGGTCTTGTCCACGTAGCCCCAAAGCCCGTGCCCATCATACACAGCCGCTAGTCCTTCCGAGAACTTGACGACGCCGTGGTGCTGCATCGGTATGACCAGCTTACCTGTCACGTCTATGAATCCGTACAGGTAGTTCGAGCCGACCGGTGCGAGTCCCTCGTTGAAATCGCCGACCTCTTCAAAGCCGGAGAGGATCACCTTGCCGGTCTTGTCTATGAACCCCGATCTCAGGTCTTCGGACGCAGGAAACAGCGCGGAGGGTTTCTGAGGCGCGACCACGGACGGTTTGACCGGTTTGGGCGCAGGCTTCCCAACCGGTTTTACAGGTTTGACGGCCCCGTATGCACCGCCGAGCGACATGAGCAGCGCCGTTATCACTCCAAGTGTTTTCATCATTTTCATGAGATTGTTTCCTCCGTGTAGGTCGGCAGATAAACTACAACTCACTTTCTGAATCGGATTGAGTACAAATCCGCGTCCAGCAGCTTGAACCTCAGGCGGACCGCTTTGCCCGCCAAGGACGAAAGATCGCTTGACTGCCACTTCACCACATGCTCGATCTGATCACCGTAGATCACCGGGCAATCGTCCAGCGCGAACCCTGGGATCGGCGTGCCATCCGAATTCTGAATCCCCACCTGAACCCCACCGATCGCCGACGTTGAGTAGTTGATGACCAACTCCTTGCCCTCGAACGTGATAGGCTTGGTGGTCATCTCGCCCGTCGTGCCGCCCGCGTGAACCGAGACAAACCCGTCCGTGCGTATCGTCGTCCGCACCATGCCGTTAGTGGCGTGGCGGTAGCGCTGGGAATAGTAGATGGATATCTCGCCAGGCTTCGTCTCCAGAATGCCCCACGCAGCCATGTTGTTTCGGTCGGTCCAGTTCTCCTGATCCAGACCCGCGCGGTGGAACGCCTCAAGCCATTTGTCGAACACCAGGCCGTCGCGGCTGCTCATGAACACTCCGTCCGAGACGCCGGGATAGGGATGCGATTCCACGACTTTCCGCTTTATCATGAACCGCTTCGGGAACCCGAGGTAGATGTGCGGCGCGCGGAAATATGGGGTGATGGCGTTGGTGTAGAACTCCTCAGGCGCGGCGTTGTAGGTGACCCATTCGCCCGGCGTCCAGTGGATGAAGTCCTTGGAAGTCGCGCGTTTGATCTCGCGTGTGCTGTTTCGGTAATCGCGGTAGTAGCAGACGTATTCCCCACGCTCGGTGTCCCAGAACGCGACGTTCTGCGAGTCGAACTTGCCGTCGGTGATGATCGGGTCCGTGCCGAGCTGCTTCCATCGGTAGCCGTCTCTCGAGACGTAAGGCAGAAGCGCCGCGCCCTTCGCATCGCCGCTGGTCGGCGCGACCGCCTTGTACAGCTCGCCCGGCTTGGCGGCGGGGTTGGCGTCCTTGAACGGCACGAAGGCATGACCGCCCTTGACCATCCAGATGACGTTGTTCTCCTTCGTCCCCGCGATCTCGAACAGCCCGAGCTTCGGCCTGGTCCAGTGGATGCCGTCCGTGCTCTCGGCGGTGCAGGTGACCTCCGCAAGGCCGTTGTCCCCGTCCGAGCCACGGTAGTACATGCGGTACTTGCCGCCGTCCTTGAAGATCGTCACGTAGGCGCTGGTCTTGCCCTCCCACGGCGCATCGAAGCGGATGGCCTCCTCGCGGACGATGGGATGCTGGAGTTGGAGTTCCAGTCCGTCCATCTTCTCGATGAGGTAGTCATCCACAAACGGCTCCAGCCGCGAGCCGATGCCTATCACATCAGCACGGGCAGCCGTTGCAGCCGCACAGCACAGCGCAATCATCAAGCACAGCGAACTCCAGGTAGTCATATAATCGTCTCCCGATTGTTAGTAACAACCACCATACTGTTTGTGCATTCGTCACGGTCTGACCTGCATTTTCTTCTCCGATTATCGCAAAAACAGAGGAAACCGATGTCCGCACGGTTAATACTCCCTAACAGCCGTGGTTCAGGGTTGGGCCGCGCATAAAGAGTAATGTTACGCCCTCGCGCGGGGGCTCGTTTAGTAGAGAGGGGAATTGCATTGATAGATTATTTCTTCACCGAAGAGCAGATGATGATTCGCGACGTAGCCCGTGAGATCGCCGACAAGAGAATCAGACCGGTTTCCGCCGAGTTCGACGAGTCCGGCGAGTTCCCGTGGGAGGTCACGAAGGCCATCGCAGAGGCAGACCTCTTCCGCACGTTCATCCCGGAGCAGTTCGGCGGCATGGATATGGACACGCCGATTATGAATATGTGCATCGTCACCGAAGAGCTATCCAAGGCGTGCGGCGGAATTGCTCTCGGCTTCGCGGCGACCGGCCTGGGCACCATGCCCATCCTAGTCGCCGGCAGTGATGAGCAGAAGGCGAAGTGGCTCCCGAGAATCGCGGACGGCACGCTTGCGGCATTCGGCCTGACCGAGGCCAACGCGGGTTCCGACGCGGGCGGCGTGCAGACCAAGGCCGTGCTCGACGGTGATGAGTTGGTAATCAACGGCACCAAGCAGTGGATCACCAACGCGGGCGAGGCGGAAATCTACACCGTCTTCTGTGTGACCGACCCGGCCAAGGGCGCGCGCGGAGTCTCCACCATCGTGGTCGAGAAAGGCACCCCCGGCTTCACGTTCGGCAAGAAAGAGAACAAGCTTGGCATCCGCGCATCGGTCACCCGCGAGCTGATCTTCCAGGACTGCCGTGTGCCCAAGGAGAACATCCTCGGTAAGCCGGGATCGGGCTTCTTCAACGCGATGAAGACGTTCGACATGTCCCGACCGGGAGTCGCTGCTCAGGCGTTGGGAATCGCGGCAGGCGCGCTGGACCTGGCGGTGAAGTACTCCCGTGAGCGCAGGCAGTTCGGCCAGCCGATCTCGTCCTTCCAGGGCCTCCGCTGGATGCTGGCAGACATGGCGATGAAGGTCGAGGCGTCCAGAGCGTTGATCTACGCAACCGCCAAGTGGGTTGATACCTGCAAGCCGAAGAAGTCCGCGGTGTACTCGGCGATGGCGAAGTGCTATGCGTCCGACGTGGCGATGGAAGTGACGACGAACGCGCTGCAGGTCTTCGGCGGGTACGGTTACATGAAGGAGTACCCGATCGAGAAGTACATGCGCGATGCGAAGATCACCCAGATCTACGAGGGCACGAACCAGATTCAGCGCGAGGAGATATCCAAGGGCCTGATCGCGGCAGCAGCGGGTGGAGAGTAAGTCAGACGCCAGACCGTAGACGACAGACCGGATGGGTTATCTATGCGAGAGTACGTCGTGATATACGAAAAGGGACCTACGAGTTGGGGCGCGCATGTCCCGGATCTCCCGATCTGCGCTGCGGTCGGCGACACATTCCAGGAGGTAGAACAGCTGATTCGGGAGGCGATTGAGCTGTATATCGAGCAGTTGAAGGCTGATGGTGAGCCGATACCAGACCCCGTGACTAAGGTAGGCAGTGTGTCTGTGGCAGTATGAATACCACACAAGGTGCATACCGATCTTGAATACCAAGGAAAACCCCGGCTTGCATGCGAGTCGGGGTTTCCTATGAATGTCTTTCGCTTACAGAGGATCGCTGATGAGACTTCTCGCACCGCGTGTAACAGCGCTGCCAGTCTCACTGCGACGGAAACGAAAATGCTCTGCATTTTCGGAGGAGTAACCGATGCCGAATTCGCTTATCACAGTGCTGGCTTGCTTGTCGCTAGGTCTCATGCTCACGCCGGGGGCCAATACCGCCGGATCGGCCAAGACCCACCGCACCTCAGTCACGGACAAAGAGATCGCCACCGCCCGTGCGAACATCGCCAAGTACCAGTGGGCGAAAGATACCCTGAACGGCCTGAAGAACGACGAGATACGCTCATCATGGTGCGGCGTCGGCAAGACCGCCGATCAGCTCCTCGACGTTCCTGACGAGCAGATCTGGAACCTGATGCCGGATACCAGCATCCACCGCGAATATTACGTCAACCAGCACAAAGGCTGCCCGGTCCACGGCATCGCCATCAAGAAGTTCAACGTCTTCCATCCCTGGAAGATTGACCCCTTCACGCATCCGTTCAAAATCCAATGCCCGATCGGCGGCGAGTGGTATCCTTCGAACGACTTTGCGAAAGGCGACCTCACCTCAGGCGATTTCCCCGATGACGGCACGGGGTTCAAGAAGGACGGCGATACCTACTTCTTCATCGGCGAGTACATCCACGCCACCTACCTGAACGCTGTCCGCCCTGCTATGGACAGGCTCTCGCAGCTCTACCTGCTCACCGGCGACAAACGCTATGCGCACAAGACAGCCGTGATTCTGATGCGCCTCGCCGAGCAGTTTCCAAATTCCACCGACAAGAAAGACCGCTGCTACAAGACCGCGTATGCTGCTCACTCCGGCCTGGTCACCGACTACATCTGGTCGTGCGGCGACATGTCCGGCATTGCCGCCGACTACGACAAGATTTGGGATGCGCTCGACGACCCAGAAACCGTCGCGTTCGTCTCGACCAAGATTCCCGGCATCAAAACCGGCGCGGACATGCGCGGTTACGTGGAAGAGAACATCCTCCGGGTCGGGGCAAAGGCGCTTCAGGATACAGCAATCATCGGCAACTTCGGCATGCACCAGAACACAGGCGCCACCCTCGCCCTGGTCATGGACGACGTGACGGGGACGAACAAGCCGGATTCCAGCGACCTGATTGACTGGCTCTACTACAAAGCCGACGGCCCGCTGCGCACGTTCGCAAGCAACTCGCTCTTCAAGGACGGCGGAGGCGCGGAGAGCATCGGCTATAACACCAGCAAACTCGGCATGCTTCCAACCATGGACAAGGTGGAGCGCCTGCGAAACCTGCATCCTATGGAGATGGACAAAGTCCGCTATCCGGTGATGTGGGACGAACCGAAGCTCAAAGCCATGGTGAGCAGCTACTTCATGGACCTTATCACGCTGGACCGCTATTACCCCGGCATCGGAGACGGCACCCCCGAACCGATGCACCCCGACGATAAAGCAAGAGGGCTGCGGACTCTCCTCAGCGGCTACAGCGATGCCGTGTACCGCCAGTACGGTGACCAGCGAGTGGCGACAACGATGATGGACTCGGTCGGCAGAATCACCCATTCAGACATCTTCGACAAGCCGATTGATGATAAGGTCCACGCGGCTGTGAAGAAGCTTGGCACATTCCTGCCCCGAGAGACTCAGTTATTCGACGGCTACCGAGTGGCCATCGCGCGTTCCGGCAGCGAGGAAGACCAGCGCGCGTTGTGGGTGTTCTACGGCGCACACCCGGCGCACATTCACCATGACCCGATGAACCTCGGTTTCCAGGCGTTCGGAAAGGCGTTGCTCCCGGACCTGGGCTACCCTAAGTCCTGGGATTTCGCCGCCACCTGGGAGACCCACATCGCCACTCACAACACCGTGATGGTTGACGGGAAAAATCCGAGTATCCATGACTTCGGCCACCTTGTCTCTCTGCAATCCACCGATGGGATACAGATGATAGACTCGCAGGAGGACCCGTACCGCACCGCTGATCTCGCGTTCGGTGAGGGCGGCGACCGACTCTACCGGCGCACGTGCCTGATGGTTGATCTCTCGCCTCAGGACTGCTACATGGCCGACATCTTCCGCGTTAGGGGCGGCAAGGAGCACTGGCTCAGTTGGCACGGGCCTGGGGTTCCACCGGCATACGAAGGCCCGGCGCTCGTCCAGCAGGCGAAGGGTACACTTGCCGGCGAAGACGTGGAGTACAACACAAAGCGACCAGGCCCGGATGGTCAGCCGCTTCTCGACTACCAGGCGATGTTCACCAACGTCCGCCGAGCCGCACTCACAGAGCCATACTCGCTTGACTATGATTGTGCCGGTGCGCGGAAGGTTCACGTGCGTATCACCGGCCTACCCGACGCCGATACGGAACTGGTGCTGGCAGATGGACGCGCGCCTTCTGAGCCGAACGACTATACCGCCACCTATTCCTTCACCTGCCGAAAGAGTGATGCTCCGCTTACCAGTCAGTATCTGACGGTAATCGAGCCTTATTCCGACAAACGAGTGCTTGATCGCATTGAGAAATTTGAACCGGAGGGAAAGGCGATCTCCGGCTACCGTCCGGCGGGAATTCGAGTGACCACCAAGGACACCGAGGACACCATTCTGTCAACGGGCATGGTGGACGGCGCGGCGAAGCTCGGCGAAGGGATGGCCCTTCGCGGCGATGTCGGTCTGGTCCGCCGCAGAGGTGGGCGTGTGGAGCGGCTGTTCCTCTCAAGCGGAACACTCCTCTTCGCAGGCGATGCGTCCCTCGAACTCGCGCGGGCAGAAACCACCGGCGAGATAGTGTCTCTTGATCGTAAGGCGAATCAAATCACCGTGGCGATGAAAACCGGCGATCCCAAGGCGCTTGTCGGTCGGCGGATTCGCATCGAGAGTGCAGGGCGCGGGGATGCCTACCAGATCACCGCTGCCGAATCCGCAGGTTCAGACAAGGTCCGCCTGACCCTCGGAACGACAAGTTTTCTCGGCGAGGGCGTTGCGACAGGCTTCGAGGATGGTGTGATCAAGAACAAGACCATGCTGGACTTTGCAGCGCTGAGCATGAAAGACGGCAAGTGGATCTCAACCTACTCGCTCTATAGGGGCGCGGTAGTCGAGAACGAAGCGGGTACCGCGTCACTTCGCGTGCTCGGCGCATACAATGGACGGGAGCCTGAAGGCGTTCGTTTCAACGTGGTTCTTGACCCGACAAACAAGCGATCTGCCGACGAACTGAAGCCGCTCTTCACAGATGCAGATGGCGATGGACGCGCTACCTTCCGTCTCTACGAGTACGGCATCGGGGATCGTATAGTCCTGCCGGGTCTGGCCTCCCTGAACGCGACGGGGGACGGCGCCTACACTCTGGAAGCCACCGACGATGTTACCCTGCGCTTGCCATGTCGCACCGGAGACACGCTGTCCATGCGACGGGCAGGCGGAAGCGACTGGACCGAGGTCGGACGGTCTAGCAACGGCACAGTGTATGCCACGATTCCGCTGGCCCGCTTTGGCAGCAGGGTGGAACTTCGGATTGGGAAATAGCAGTCATACTACATAGCGCATACTTGGCTGCAAAGTCGGCGCTAGACATATAAAGTACATCAGGAGGGTTTTGTGAACCAAACACGGAACGAACCGCGTTACCAGATGGATGTCTACTTCGAGTCTATGCCGGAGGTAGATGCGAAGCAGTTGGAGAACTTCGTCAACGCTTTGGAATCCGATCAGGAGGAGTGCAGTGTCACGGCCGTCGATGCTGCAGAACTGGAAGGCATAACGCCGTCGGAAGGCATCACGATCACTGGATTCATGGCAACACAGGGCGGCATGGGCGTGATGGGACTGGTACACAGTGTGCCATCGCCCGGTGTGGACGTCATTGGGGCAAGCCATCTGAATGACGAACCGAAGCAGCGGCTGATGGCTCATCGTTCTTTCGCTCTGCTTACCGTCTTGGGAAGTGAGGAAGCCGATCCTCGGGAGAAGCTCATCTTCCTGTATAAGGTCGGCGCCGGTCTGTGCAGCCAGGGTGCGTTGGGACTGGGGTTGCCGCACTCGGGTGTCTGCATTCCCGGGCCATTCCTTCTGGAATTGATCGAGAACACAAAGACGCTCAAGTCCGAGGACGGGAAACAGGCGACGCTCTGGCGGATGATCCGTGAGGACGCTATACCCGAGTACCTGCTCATGGACATCCAACTTCTGCCACCGCCCTTCCTCGCACCTGATGCCGACGGGTACGGGTTGGTGATGACGAGGGGATTCTCCCATCTGGGGTTCCCGGACCTGATGGTTCTTGCCAAGTCCGAGAAAGAAGCGAGCGGGCTGAGAGACCTATTCAAGGTGGGATACGAGTGCCTGTTCGCGGGCAGACCGGCATGGGCGCTGGGGCACACGATAGAGAACTCAGCCACTAAGGTGGTCTACCGGCTCGTCGAACCGCCGGACACATTCAATCCGCCGTTCGAGACTTTCGATCTGCTCCTGCTGAGTCCGGAGTCAATTCCCAAGAAGAAGCTCTTCGGCATCTTCGGCTAAGGCCTAGTCAACTGATTATGAGCGCCAACAACCGAAAGCTCTTTCGGTTGTTGGCTTTTCTCCGACGGTCTGATGCAGTATTACACCGCAATGCTGCATCACAAAGTACACGGAATAGCTATGGATACGAATGCGTCTTCGCGGGCGACAATGCGCCCGTTGTCCCTCTCTTCCGCTGATACGGGGTTTTCTTGCAGAAACAGCGCACTGGATGCTATATTGGTGCAGCGAGGAGGCCCTCGGCACACTCACCAGACGCCAATTGGTGGACGGCGCGATTCGAAAGGAAGCAGAAATGAGAGTCTTAAGGTTCTGGGCGCTGGCGTTGATAAGCGCGGCTTGGCTTTGTGCGCCGATGGTGGCTGCTGAGGCGAAACCAGATCAGATAATCGTGATTGAAGGACAATGCGACGTAAAGGACGCGCGCACCGGCGGACAGCGGATGCATCTTCTGACTTTCGACGTTCCCAAAGGCGTTACTCGGATTGAGATCAAAAAACAGCTCGATTTCGGCCCAAATGGATCGGGCACCGTGGATCACGGCCTGGCCGACCCTCGTGGGGCAGGCTTCGGGATGCCGGGGTTCCGCGGATGGATGGGCGGAAGCAAAGCGGATTTTACGCTGACCGGCGACCCGGCCACGACCTCTCAGTACTACCTCGCCGGGCCGATTCAGCCCGGACGCTGGACTCTCCTGCAGTGGACAGTCAGTCTCCCGCCCACTGGTTTGAAATACCGGTACACAGTTCGGCTCTCTTTCGACGGCCCCGCGCCACCCAGCGAAATGCCCCAGGCGCCGAAATTCGACCAGGGAACGCTCAATCCGAAAGCCGACTGGTACTTAGGGGACCTTCATGCCCATACGCTCCATTCGGATGGAAACAAAACCCTCTCGCAACTAACACAGCAGCATGTGGATGCCGGTTTTGACTTCTTCGTTTCCACAGACCACAACACCAATCGCGCGCATTTTGAGTTCGCTACGGCCGTGCGGGAGCATCCGAAGGAGCTTATTCTCTACGGAGAGGAAGTCACGCACCCGATGATGCACGCAAATGTCATCGGATGCCGCCCCGGGTCGTTGTTTGATATGCGGATCGCCCCTGATGTTGTCACTGAGAACCATCTGTCGAAGGTCATTGCACAGGCGCATCGAGATGGAGCGATCTTCAGCGTAAACCATCCGTTCTATTGGGGCGCCACGGACTGGAGAATATCGCCAGACGAATGGAAAGATGGCGACGGAGTCGAGGTTTGGAATGTCGGTTGGTCGGCGGCCAATCAAGCTGCGCTCGATCATTGGGATGCGCTGCTACAGAAGGGAAGGCATCTGGTCGCGCTCTCCGGGAGTGACACTCACGGCGGGGGTGTTGGCGGTTCCCCGGCGGTCCACGTCTATGCTCAGAACCTTTCCCGTGACGCGATCATGGATGGACTGCGCAAAGGGCATGTGTTCCTCTCGGAGAATACCAAGGGCGCGCAGATCTACCTGTCGGTCAGGGGCAAGAGCGCACTGCCCGGTGATACCCTTCAGTGGTCCGCCGGAAATCCGCTGCCGGTTCAGGTGCGAGTCATCGGCGGCGACGGCATGACGCTACGGCTGGTCTGGCCCGGTGGCGAGGCAAAGCTGCCAGTGGACAAGCACATAGTCACCATCAGCCGCGACATTGCCCTTGACGCCTCGCGAAACGCGAACTACATCCGTGCAGAACTGATCAAACCAGACGGCAGGATGGCGGCGCTCACGAATCCGATCTACGTCAAATGATTCGGTCATGGTCACGGCGCTAGAATCGCCCGGACTTCATGGTGTTGCCCAGGTTGCCCCAGTACTGCACGAGTAGGGAGCCTTTCCGCTTGCCTTGCTTCAGCTCGCAGACGCCGGGGAAGTAGCAGGGGTAGTTGCCGTCAATCAGCAGCGGCGCGGACCAAGTGCAACCCTTGTTCCGACTAATCACATACTTTAGGTCCTGGCTGAGAACGCCGGTTGCCGCCACGCCGGGTTCCTTGCGGTCCTCGTCCGTTGTAAAGACGCACAGCAGCCGTCCGTCTGAAAGCTCGATCATCCATGGTGCGAGGGCGTTGAAGTTGATGTCCTTCGGTTGGTACAGCAGGTGTCGTTCGGCCTTCTGCCAACTCCAGGTCTTTCCGCCGTCATCCGATGTCACAGTCATCAGCACGCCTCTGTTCGGCGGATTGACCTGCACAGTCTCGAATGCGCACAGCAGATGGTTCTTGGATAGCTCGACCACGGTGGGCATACCGTCGCGAGATAAATCTTTGGGGTCGTGCGCGCGGCTCACCGTTACGGGCTTCGTCCACTGCTTCACCGCGGGGTCCCAGGTCTTCACGGTCAGCCACTGGTGGTGCAGGAACCCGTTGTCGGCGGGTGTGTACTCATCGTCATAGTAGCACTGAAGGGTGCCGTCCATCTTCTCCAAAAGGAACGACGACCACAATCCGTATTCGCGCCCTACGCTGTTCGCCACCTCGGAATGAGGCTGCCAATGCCGCCCGCCGTCCTTGCTGATGGCCACTCTCAAGCGGTAGTCCCGCTTCTCCGCCGGCCCCCAGCCGTAGTTGTGCCGGTAGGAGTAGAGAAGGTCACCGTTGTGGAGTTGGATCATGTGCCCGTCGCCCATGTCGGCGGGGGTCTCTTCACGGACGATCTCGCCGTAGAAGCTCCAGGTCAGGCCGTAGTCCGCGCACTTCCGGCAGATGATTCGCTGGCCGCTAGGTTTGACGCCCACTGTCTCCGCAGCCAGAATGTCGCCGTTATTCAGTTCAAGCAACCCCTTGAATCCGCCGCCTACGTGGGCATCCTTATCCCAAACAATCGGTGGTTTGTCTTCCGCACGCGCTGTCATCGCCAGTAGAGACGTGCATATAAGCAACATCATGGTTGTGTTTGACATGATCTCAACCCGCCTTTTTCGCCTGTGCCCGCTCTATGCCGTCGTCCTCGCCGATGTTCGAGAATCCGCACCACCCGAACGATGCCTTACATCCGGTCGCTGTGAACCCGAACCTGCCGCCGCCGGTGTTGACCTGTTTGTCCATTTTGAGCATCTCATCGAAGTAGATGCGTAGTCTGCCGGACTGCTTTTCCACTCGGATGGTGTGCCAGACCTTGAGGTCGAAATCCTTCGGCAGCAGGGCAGACGCGACCTTAGCGATCCTCTTCCCGTCCACACGACTTAGGACGAGATTCTTCGACTTAGCCTCTATGGTAAGCAGAAGCCTGTTTCCATCTTTGTCGCACAACACCACTCCGTATGAGCCTGATCCACCTGCCAACCGCACATTGAACTCAGCGGCAAACGACTCCTTCGTCGCGACCTTGCACAGCAACTCACCTGAGCCGGTCACCTCGCCGTCACCGATCTCCCACCTGCCCGATACAGGTTGCCAGTTCGCGCTGATCCCCTTTTCGGAGAAGTTCTCGTACCAGGTAGGCAGTGCGGGATTGGCTCTCCAGTCCCAGGTCGGACCGTCCGCCCACAGGTCTTTGGTCTTGGGATCAATGTACAGGCGGTCGAGGCACAGTCTGCGTTCCCAGCTTCCGCCCTTTCTACAGTGGTAGACGTTCCAGAGCGACTTCAGGTCCGGGCCGATAATCATCCAGTTGCATCCCGTCGCGCGCCAGGTTCCGGTCAGTTGCGCGATGAACGGCTCTTCGCTCTGAGGTTTCAACTGCTCTATGCTCCGGCCCTTCGCCGCTCGAATCTGGTAGTTGTCTTCCACCCAGTTGTTTCCGCAGTAGGTAAGGTAGTACATCCCGTCACGCTTGAAGAGCGCGGGGCCTTCCGTCCACCAGTTGTCCGGATTCACGCTGAACTGACATGCCGGGAGCTTCTGGTTCGGGCCGTCCGCCTTGACCGGCGAAGAAGCCTTGCGCCATTGGATGGCATTGCCGCCCCAGCCCGCATAGAAGAAGTAGAGCTGCCCGTCATCATCAAGGAACGGCACGGCGTCCAGCGTGTTCACGTCAATCAGATCGCGGTTGACGCACTTGAACGGTCCCCAGGGTTTGTCGGCTTCAAACACCTTGTGCTTCTGGTCAACGCCGCAGATATAGAGGTAGAACCTGCCGTTGTAGTAGAACGGCCCGGGACTCCATGCCATGTGATCCGCAAACTCCGGCTCGTCACCGGTGACGTAAGCCTTGAACTTCCAGTGTACCAGGTCCGCGGACTCCCAGCACCGTATCCCCTGCTCGCCCGTCTTAGTGGCATAGAGGTAGTACTTCCCCATCCACCGCAGCAATCCCGGGTCCGCGACCCCAGGACCCTCTGCTTCCTTTGGCAGAGAAATTGGGTTCTGGTATGCGCTAAGTGTTGAACACAGCGACAGAACAAGCATTGCGGTCAGCAGGATACGTTTGCCCATATGTCTTGTATCTCCGGTGTATCGTGTGGCTTGTCTCCATTATACAAGTCTCGCCTCTCATTCCGTCAAGCTTTCGCCGTGCGAATCAAGTAACGGATTACTCCAGCATCTCGCTGAACTCGCCGACAATAATACCAGTGCGCGAATGCACATCATTACGGGGGTGTTTGACAAATGCAGTGGACAAATGATCTTTCAGCGGGTGTGGAACAGATAGACAGCCAGCACAAGGAACTGATCGCTAGAATAAACACTCTGCTTGATGCCATGAAACAGGGCAGAGGCAGGGCTGAAGTAGGCCAGACCATGAGTTTCCTTGGCGACTACGTAGTCAGCCATTTTGGCGAGGAAGAGAAGTACATGTCCTCGTTCTGCTATCCCGAGATAGACGGACACAAGGCAGCCCACAAAGCGTTCGTCAGCGATTTCAGGCAGTTGACCAAGGGAATCAACAATGGCGAGGCCAATTCACTCACGGCGATTCAGGTGCAGCATCACGTCTGCGACTGGCTTGTGAACCACATCTGCAAGACGGACAAAGCCCTCGGAAGCTATCTGAAGAGCCGACTGTAGCCGATACCGGTTCCCCCAAATCCCTTGCTTGCGAAAATGTTGCACATTTGCCAACAGAGGATTCGCCGACTTGTGATATAATATGTGCAATATGAGGATGCTGACGCTTGGCCTGCATTGTGCATGCACTGCATAGTGCGGCCGGATATTAGATCAAAGGGGGGACTTCATGGCTAGAGTATACAACTTCAACGCAGGGCCCGCCGCACTGCCGCTCCCGGTACTGGAGAAGGCGCAGGCGGAGATGACCGAGTTTGCCGGTAGCGGCATGTCGGTTATGGAACTCTCTCACCGCTCCAAAGATTTCCAGGGCATCATTGACGGCGCGGAAGCGAACGTCCGCAAGCTGATGGGCGTATCGGACGACTACGCGGTTCTGTTCCTTCAGGGCGGTGCGAGTCTGCAGTTCGCCACCATCCCGATGAACTTCCGACGCGAGGGTAAGACCGCCGACTACGTGGACTCAGGGAGTTGGGCGTCCAAGGCGATCAAAGAGGCCAAGCTGTCCGGCGCGACCAACGTTGCGTGGTCAGGCAAGGAAGAGAACTACATCCGTATGCCCAAGGCGAGCGAGCTGAAGCTCACGCCTGATGCTGAGTACCTGCACATCTGCTCCAACGAAACCATCGGCGGCATCCGCTGGCCGAGCTTCCCGGAAAACGAGACACTGATCGCCGATATGTCCAGCGAGATCATGTCGCGAGTGGTGGACATGAACCAGTTCGCGATGGTCTATGCAGGCGCGCAGAAAAACCTCGGACCGTCCGGTCTGGCGCTGGTCATCATCCGCAGGGATCTCATCGAGCGGACGCCTGAGACCACCCCGATCTTCTTCCGCTACAAGACCCACGCGGACGAGGGCAGCCTGTACAACACGCCGAACACCTGGGGCATCTACATCCTCAAGCTGGTCACGGACTGGGTGGATTCCCTCGGCGGCATCGCGGGCATTCAGAAGATCAATGAGAAGAAGGCAGACACCCTTTACGGCGTGATTGACGGAAGCGATTTCTGGCGCTGCCCGGTGGCGAAGGAAGACCGCTCGATCATGAATGTGGTGTGGAGGCTGCCGAGCGAGGAGCTTGAAGAGCAGTTCGTGAACGAGTCGAAGAAAGCCGGGATGATCGGGCTGAAGGGTCATCGCTCAGTCGGCGGCTGCCGCGCGAGCATCTACAACGCGGTCGGCCAGGATGCGATTGACGCGCTGGTGGCGTTCATGAAGGCCTTCGAAGCGAAGAACGGCTGATTCCATTGCGGATCTCGAATTTCGGAATGCGGAACGGAGCGGCTCATAATGGAAGATCTGACAATTACACCCGTGCCGGGACTATCTGACATTCCGGCAATCCTTCCGCGAAATAATGAAGGCCATCAGTTCGTCTGCTACGCAGATAGTTGTTCCGGGGTGCCCGGCGCGCCGGAGGAACTCGCTTTTGCAAACGTCAATGCTGTCATCGAGCGTCTCCGACCGCAGCCGCAATTCATCTGCTTTCCCGGCGACCAGATCATCGGTCTTACGAACGATGAAGAAGTATTACGGTCACAATGGCAATACTGGCATGAGAAGGAACTCGCGTGGCTGGATAAGTCAACACCTCTCTACCACACCACCGGCAACCATACGGCATATGATGTTGTCAGCGAGAAGGTATTCGGGGAAGTTCTAGCGCATTTGCCCCGGAATGGGCCTCCAGGTCAAGAGGGGTTAACATATTTTGTCCGTCGCGACGACTTGCTGCTCGTATTTGTCAACACCATGTGGTCCGGGCTTGGAGGGGAAGGGCATGTGGAGACCAAATGGTTAGATCAGACACTCAGTAGCCATGCCGACGCACGATTCAAACTGGTGATTGGACATCATCCTGTTCATCCGGTCAACGGATGCTCTTCGCCATACGCTCTTGAAATCGAGCCAGAGAACGGCAGGGAGTTCTGGCGGGTGCTGCTCAAGCACAAGGTGATGGCGTACGTCTGCAGTCACCTCCTCACGTTCGACGTACAGGTCCATGAAGGCATATTGCAGATACTGACAGCCGGGGCCGGTAGAGCGCCGCGCTCGCTGCATTGCCTCCAGGCCACACTCGACACACACGGCTTACGCTACCAGGCGTTGGATACTGATGGCCGGATCAGGAATTGGCTCGAGTGGCCGCTATCCATCCCATCGTCTGATACATGGAAACCGTTCTCCTCTAGCGGCAGTTCACTAGTTTTCGCTGGAATCGATGGCGGCGATGCGACGGCGAATCTCGTCGTCTGGCGCTTCTCTGGGACGAGCGCGACGGCGGGCGACGGCGATGCCCAGACACTGCTATGCGGGTGGGATAATTTGTCGAAGCCAGCACCATTCTGGATCGGGCTGATCGGTCGTGAGCGCCGTCTGTGCATCCTGATCAGTCCAGCACCGGGTCGCAGCCCGGTCTACTGGCATGGTCCCATGCTGCAACCAGACGAGTCCTTCGAGATCCAGATTGCGATGCATACGGGTATGGGGCCGGGCGGCATGCTCTGGCGGTGGAACGATAGGGAAGCATGGTCTTCATTGGCGAGCGCATCATCTTGGGGACCTGAGTGCATCACCTGGCCAAGCTCATGGAGCGTCGGTCACGATCAGCGAGGAGTCACTGACCGACCGTTTCGCGGTAACGACTTTGACATTGCTTGCCATGCACAGCATCTGCGTCTGTCCCATCACAACAATGAAGCAAGCGGCTGAACACGCGCCTCCACCATACAACTAAAGACAAAGAGTCTCTCTGCCAAGAGCCTCGGCGATATCAAAGCCGGGGCTCTTGCCGTTTCTTTAGCAGGCAACGTGTTCCAGACGATACGGAAAATGACGTGAGTGTTGGATGAGAATGTATCGCCTGTTCAATACAGCAGATATTGCACGGGATGATCAATGTATTGGGAACACAGGAGACCGGTGTGATCAGCGTAGAGCCATTTACAGAGCACCATATCGAAGAAGCAGCTCTGTTGTTTTCAGCGGACTATAGATGTCTGGGATTCTATCCAACCTTCGCAGCCATTCGGGATTCTATTCAACCTTTATGCTTCTCAAAGTGTCAACCTTCATGTGGAAGCAATCTCAGATGATGACATGGGAGGGCCTAATGGCAAAGAAAGTGATTATCGTTTCTGTATCCGTTCTGTTTCTCGCCTTGGTCGCGCTGTTTCTTCACGATAACCTGGGGAACATTCTTGGTTCTCAGTTTCCGTCCGGCCAAAACGACTTGATGATCAGCAAGTCGTACATGGATACCCGAACACTTATCTATGAGCTACCCAACGACGAGGGACGTGCCGAGGAGGTTCGCCGCATCGAAAAAGCGCGCGACAATTTTCTCAGCAAGCTTCATATCAAGGTCGAAGTAATAGATGCAACGAAGCTGGATGACTCCACGCTGAAAAACAAACTGAGTGCGCTCAGGGGTGACTTCGCCCTTTACACAACCATCGGATCCAGGTTGTTCAACGCCACAACGCAGCCTCTGCACATACCCATTGATGGAGGCGCGCTTCACTGGAATGGCGTGAAGGCTCCGGTCAGTGATCTTCGACTTGTCCTGGTCGGCAAGAATCCCTATGGCGATGGACACTGCGTTGTGCATGCCGCAGGTTCCAATCGCCTGCTAGCCGGCATAATGAAAGGTGACGGGCGGTGCTCATATCGCATCTCTCAGGGCGACAAACTGCTGAAGGCGGGCGACTACAACAAGGACTTCGTTGTCGGCACAGACAGCATCTCGAAGGCGGAGGCGGTGGCGGACGTGAACCAGTTCTTCTCGACTCTGCAGAGAGTTCACCCCGATCTCCTGTCCAAAGTGAAGGTCGAGGACTACATCAAGCTTAAGCGCCAGACTCTGGGCGATATCTCCAAGCATCTCGATAGCAAAGGCAAAATCAGTGTTGGCGATTTGGCCTATTCACTCTACTACGCCGCCGCGTTCTTCCACGACGGCCACACGTCAGTTGAGTGGCAGTTTCAGCCGACTGAATCGAAGATGCGGTTTCCTCCATTCCTGCTTGGCTACGATAATGGCCGCATTGTCATTGTGACATCGAGCGTCAAGAACCTGGAAGGGCTGGAAGTGCTGTCCGTGAATGGAAAGCCTGTTCGGGAATTCCTCAGCCCCATTCTGGACCGCTGCTCCGGCGAGACGCTTGCATTCAAGACCGTGCGCTTTACCAGCAAACAAACTTTCTGGTACAGCTTCTCCAACCTCTGTGGTTCAGCCGAGTCCCTCAGCCTCGAACTTCGAGACGCTCAAGGGAAACAAAGCGCGCGGAAGATTGAAACGGTGAGTCTTTCGGATTTCCAAAAGCTTAAGGACAGCAGGATGGAGCGGATTCGGCGGCAAGCCACACAGGGCGCTCAGGTCCGTTTCCTGGATTCAGACAAGATCGCGTACTTCGTCTATCCGGCTTTCAACAACAGCAGGGATGAGATGAAGAGAGTGAAAGATGTTTTCGAGCAGGTCAAGGCCAAGGGATCGCAAGACCTTATCATAGACATCCGCGGCAATGGAGGCGGAGACTCCAGCATGGGAGAACTCATCCTCAGCTATTTGTACGGCGAGAAGTTTGCCCCATTCTCAAGAATACGCGAGAAGCTGAGTCGGGAGATCGTATCCACGGCCTACCCCAAAGCCTTGGAGAAGTACATGGGCGTACGCGACGCCTCGAAGTACTTCGTGTATTATCAGAAGCTTGCGGATCTCGAGGGAGTGATCGTGGATAGAGACATGGTGGAGAAGTCGGCGACCAAACCGAGGGCCTTCTACCACGGGCGGGTCTTCTTGCTTGTGGATAATGCCACATTCTCATCGGCGACAGACTTCGCTGTGATGTTCCGTGACTATCGTGTCGGGAGGATTCTGGGTTACGAGACGGGTGGGGTTCCCAACAGCTTTGGCGATCTGTACCCATTTGAACTGAAGAACAGCGGGATTCGATGCAACGTGTCTTGGAAGCAGTTCATCTGCCCAAAACCCAGGCCTGGTGATGACATGCACGGCGTCCTCCCGGACGTACCCATGAGCGTCGAGTTGCTTCGGGCCTACCAGAAGGAAGCCGACCCGGTGCTTGCCTTCACGCTCGATCACATGAAGAAAACACGCCAGAAGCCTTCCGAGAAGTAATCAGTTACCAGTACGGGTCGGGAGCGATCCCGACCCATTATGCAGTATGGCGAGTGGGGCGTTTCGGGAAGCTTGTTCCCGAAACCTAGCGGCCTCCCGGTGATCAAGTATGTTTGCCTCTTGCAGGTCTTTGGTGCTATAAAGACGCTAGATAGTGTGCTTGGTGATCATTTCCATTCGGCCTACTGAAGGACAGATGATCTCGACGATAAGTCGTGTCAGGAAGGACAACATATATGGTCAGTCGGGATGCGTTTGAAGAGTATGATTTTGCTCGATTCTACGATTGGCAATATGCTGGGAATAAGGCCGATGTGCCGTTTTACGCCGCTCTTGCAGAGCAGTGCGGTTCTCCGATACTTGAGGTGGCTTGTGGCACCGGACGGATCACGATTCCTCTCGCAAGACGCGGCTTCCGCATGGTGGGAATCGATCTGTCGGAGCATATGTTGGAGTACGCGTATATTAGTCTAGGCAGCGAGCCTGATCATGTTCGAGATCGCATCACCCTCGCCAAGGCAGACATGCGCTCGTTTGATCTGGATGAGGCCTTCTCGGGGGTATTCATTCCCAACGCATCCGTATTTCATCTCCCGGATCAAGAGTCGCTATCAGAATGCTTCTCGTGTCTCTATCGGCACACCTTACCTGGCGGCATGGTGGTTATCGATGTTGTATCGCCGACCCTCATGTCCGGTCAGGAGGTTGGTGTAGAGCGAATGACAAAGGAATGCGTCAATCCGCGTACAGGGCTTATCACTCGTGAATTCAACAAGAAATTGAACATAGACCAAGCGATCCAGACCGTTAAGGTCTTGCATACATACGTAGAGTGCATCGGTGACACTGAAAGGCACTTCGTATTCGAGCAGAGCTATCGATGGCTTGAGAGAAACGAGTGTGTAGATCTTCTCCGGATGGTTGGCTTTGCGGACATATGTGTAATGGGTGATCACGACAGATCTCCTTACGACGACGATTCCCCAAGACTGATCGCGATTGGCAGGCGTGGAGAGTGAATCCGCCTGTTCGTTGACCAGCACCTCAAGAGCGGCGAGCCGCTGGCCGCGATACGGGTCGGCAAACACCACGACTCCGACGTAAGCGGAGCATTCACGTCGCCAAGACCAATAGTGAAAAGCATCCCTGCACTACACAACCGACCTGACCGCTAAGTCGCCCGAGCGGCAGGTGCGGGACCGGGAAGTGACCGTCATTCAGTAGCCCTATCGTTCGTGAAGGCATTCGAAGCGAAGAACGGGTAATCCCATTTCGGATTTCGGATATTGGATTGCGGAACGAAACGAGAGCCGCCGATCAACGCGGATGAACGCCGACAGGGAATAACTCAGGGACCGTCTCCGCGCCGGTCCGTGCTATGGCCGGGGAGCAGGGATGATCTGCCATATCTGCAGACAAGGTGAGACGAAGCAAGGTACCGCCACTGTCACTCTTGAGCGAGGTGGTCTGACGCTGGTGATCAAAGGCGTACCCGCGCAGATCTGCGAGAACTGCGGCGAGGAGTACGTTGATGAATCGGTGACGGAGCGACTCCTTGAGACCGCAGAGGAGGTCGCAGCCGACGGTACGCAGGTTGACATCCGCGAGTACAGAGCCGCTTGATCGTGATCTGAAAGCCATACTGCAGGATGGACAGGATATATAGGATGCACGGGCCGGGGGCAACTCCGGCCTTTCTTTGTCGAGCTCCAGTATCAGTCATCTGGCTGAACCGGCGTAGCCGCCTGGGATTCTGTTCAACCTTTACACCTCTCATAGCGTCTGCCTTCATGTGAGAGCAATCTGAGGTGACGACAGGGGAGGACCCGATGGCAAAGAAGGGGCTTATCGTTTCTGTTTCCGTTCTGCTGCTCGCGTTTGTCGCGCAGTTTCTACACGATAACGTGTGGAAGACTCCAAGTTCTCAGTTTCCGTCCGGCCAAAACGACTTGATGATCAACAACTCGTGCATGGATTCCCGAACCCTAGTCTACGAATTTCCCAACGACGAGGGCCGCGCTAACGCAGTCCGCTATGTTGAGAAGGTACAAGGCCTGTATCGCAGCAAGCTCCATGTCAAGCTCGAAGTAATAGATGCCACGAATCTTGATGACTCCGCGCTTAAGAACAAGTTCGGTGCGCTCAAGGGGGACTTCCTCCTCTATACAACCATCGGGTCCAGGTTGTTCATCGCCGCAACTCAGCCTCTGCACATACCTGTTGATGGAGGCGCTCTTCACTGGAACGGCGTGAAAGCTCCGGTTAGCGCGACTCGAATCATCCTGGTAGGCAAGAACCCCTATGGGAAAGGTAACTGCGTCGTGTACGCTGCCGGCTCCAATCGGTCGTTGGTGGACATAAACAACCTCTTCCACGGACTGCATTCATACCACATCTTCCAGGGTGACAAGCTGCTCAAGGAAGGTGATTACAGTGATGACTTCGTCACCGTGCCGGACCGAATCACGCAGGCCGAAGCCGTCGAAGATGTTCAGCAATTCTTCTCGACTCTGCAGCGGGTTCACCCCGATCTACTGGCGAAGGTGAGTGTTCAGGACTACGTCAAACTCAAGCGCCAGACTCTGGGCGATGTCTCCAAGCATCTCGATAACAAAGGCAAAATCAGTATTGGCGATTTGGCCTATTCACTCTACTACGCCGCCGCGTTCTTCCACGACGGCCACACGTCAGTCGAGTGGCAGTTTCAGCCGACTGAATCGGAGATGCGGTTCCCTCCTTTCCTGCTTGGCTACGATAATGGCCGCTTTGTCATCGTGGAATCGAGCGTCAAGAGCATGGAAGGGCTGGAGGCGCTGTCCGTGAATGGGAAGCCTGTTCGGGAATTCCTCAGCCCCATTCTGGACCGCTGCTCAGGGGAAACGCTTGCATTCAGATCCGTGCGTTTTACAGCCAGACAAACCTTCTGGTACAGCTTCTCCAACCTCTATGGTTCAGCCGAGTCCCTCAGCCTCGAACTCCGAGACGCGCAAGGGAAACAAAGTACACAGAGGGTTGCAACGGTCGGCCTTTCTGATTTCGAGAAGCTCAAGGACGGCGGGATGGAGCGGATTCGGCGGCAAGCCACGCAGGGCGCTCAGGTCCGTTTCCTGGATTCAGACAAGGTCGCGTACTTCGTCTATCCGGCTTTCAACAACAGTAGGGATGAGATGAAGAGAGTGAAAGATGTTTTCGAGCAGATCAAGGCCAAAGGAGCGCAAGACCTGATCATAGACATCCGCGGCAATGGTGGTGGAGATTCCGATATGGGAGAACTCATCCTCAGCTATCTGTACGACGCGAAGTTTGCCTCATTCTCAAGAATACGCGAGAAGTTGAGTCGGGAGATCGTATCCACGGCCTATCCCAGAGCCTTGGAGAAGTACATGGGCATACGCGACGCCTCGAAGTACGGCGCGCACTATCAGAAGCTTGCCGATCTTGAGGGAATGATCGTGGATAGAGACATTGAAGAGAAGTCGGTGACCAGACCGAGGGCCTTCTACCACGGGCGGGTCTTCTTGCTTGTGGATAATGCAACGTTCTCATCGGCGACGGACTTCGCGGTGATGTTCCGTGACTATCGTGTCGGGAGGATTCTGGGTTACGAGACGGGTGGGGTTCCCAACAGCTTTGGCGATCTGTACCCATTTGAACTGAAGAGCAGCGGGATTCGATGCAACGTGTCTTGGAAGCAGTTTGTTTGCCCCAAGCCCCGACCGGGGGATGACGAGCACGGAATCCTCCCGGATATCCCCATGACCGACAAGCTGCTCCGAGCCTACCAGAAGGCTGATGATCCCGTGCTTGCCTTCACGCTCGATCACATCAAGAAGACCCGATCGGGGAAGTGAACCGTCATCAGTGAACAGTGATCAGTGGGGCCGGGAGCGATTCCGGCCCTTTATCATGCGTGGCCGAACGACGCCCTTAGAGAAGTCTCAGACTGCACTCAGAGACTACACAGATGGCTGTGACATAATATCAGCAACGCTCCGTGCGGGGCTCATTTCAAGGAGGTATTCTGACGATGAACGCTCGACGAATCCTGTTCGGTATCTTTTCGATTCTCGTCCTCTCGCTCATGATCTGCGCGACCGGTATGGCAGCCACGACCAAGAGCAAATCCGGGAAAACCGCGAAGTTCGTGCCGAAGATCACGGCGCGCCAGGCAAATGCAATCGTTCTGAAGAAATATCCTGGCAAGATTCAGGGCAAGACCAAGCTTGAGAACGAGGAAGGCAAGTGGGACTACGGCGTATTCGTTGTTTCTAAAAAGGTACTCCACGAGGTCATGATCAATGCCACGACCGGCAAGATAGACAGCGAGGAGATAACCACGGCCGGTAAGGAAGGCCTTGAGGAAAAAGCTGAAGCCAGCAAGTCAAAGGGAGCAGCCGGTGGAAAGGGCGAAAAAGCCGGGAAACACTAGGCTCTGGGGAACTATCAGTCAACAGCAATCAGGGGGCCGGGGGCAACTCCGGCCCTTTCTTCTTAGTTCTCTCCGTGTCCTCTGTGCCTCCGTGGTTCATTCTTCACCGCCGCCAGTTCGCGCTCAGGTAGTCGAAGAAGTAGAGCGCATTGTCCACCGGCACGTTGCTCGGGATGTGGTTGCCGACCGCGAAGATGAACCCCGGGCAGTCCTTGGCGATCTTCAGCGTCTCGTCAATCTCGTTTTTGATCTGATGCTTCGTGCCGAAGGTCAGCGTGCGGCAGTCAACCTTGCTGCCCATTATCACGTGCGTCTTGCCGTACTTCTCCACGATGGGGTCCAGGCTCGTCATCGGCTCGAAGATGAAGCCGTCCGCGCCCGCATCGGAGATGTCGTCCACAAACTCCGTGAAGTCGCCGTCCGAGCAGAACAGCACCAGTTTGCCCGCCTCGTGAATCACGTCCCACAGCTTCTTGTACCTGGGGAAGATCGCCGTGCGGTAGAACTCCGGGTGCATGAACGCGCCCTGCGTCCAGACCATGTCGTCGTGGCAGAGGAAGACCTCGATAGACGTTTTCGCCTGAGCCTTGAAGTGGTAGAGTGACCTCTGGAAGATGCTCTCCAAAACTCTGTCGAACCGCACCGGGTCTGCCGCGGCCTCCAGCAGCATGTCCCACCCGAACGCCTGGATCGCCCCCGAGACGATGGTCTTGTAGTATCCGCCGGGGTGGACCTGGTTCGGGTTCGCTTTCCGACCGGCCTGATACCAGTTCTCGTAGTGGACGACCAGATCGTCCATGTCCGGCAGTCCGTACTCCTCGACGGCGTCGAATGCGTAGACTTCCTCTACGTCTTTGAACGGGCAAGGCACGTTCTCCCGAAGGTCTATTCCATCCTCCAGGAACTCTGCATGGCCCATGTCGGTTGCGCGCCCGGCCTTGCTCCAATCCACCGGGCCGTCGTTCACCGTCCAGATGAAGTCCTGCTGCCAGGCGTCGTTGAACGCCCGCCACGCGGACGGGTCGGTGCGCGGATCGAGACCCGTCACCGCCCGAACCAGTGCGTAGTTGCTGCAGTACTCCGTGTGCGCCAGGCGCTCAGGCGCCCGAAGGCAAATAGCATCCATCCCGATGGTGTAACTCATCCCCTCGTACTCCTACTCTTTCTCGTACTCTCTTTCCGGATCTTGGCCCGTGCCCAGTGACGCGTGAACTGCTCTCCAAGGCGCACGCGCTCTCTGTGTGTAGTTCACGTATCACTCATCACTCATCA
>JANYKG010000172.1 GCA_025358205.1 Armatimonadota bacterium | reverse complement strand
CCACGGAAAAACCCGGCGAGGTGGTGACTCCCGTCATCATTCCAAGGGCAAACTCGGATGTGCCGCAGCCTTGGCATTAGCCTGTAAATCCAAGTAGAAGATAGCATCGGAAGGCGTCCGCCGCGGCGGACGCCTTCTTTTTGAGTCACCCACAAGGCCATTAGCG
Source organism: Armatimonadota bacterium (assembly GCA_025358205.1). Taxonomy (GTDB): domain Bacteria; phylum Armatimonadota; class UBA5829; order DTJY01; family DTJY01; genus JANYKG01. Next base: position 3,579 of record JANYKG010000172.1, on the reverse strand, counting down.
GATGTTGCTGTAATGCTCATCGTCAGATAACCAGGATGCCATTGAGCTAGTCGAGATGAGTGCAGATTCTGACTCAGATGGGGCGCGAGTGCGTTTGGAACGACGGAAGCCCTGGTAATTATACCTGTTCTCGGCAAAAACCGTTGACAGATGAGCCATTCCGACTCATAATGACCATAGTGGGCAATGAATCCCACATGTCTATTATGTCTAGCTATTGTATATCTGGTGCCGTAGTTTATTCATTTATTCTGTAGTGTCATATTTGCTTGCATGATCTTGGAGGTACGTGATGAAGAGAGGATTACTCCTCGCGGCTGCTTTCGTCCTGTTGCTGATACCGATGACCGCATTCAGCCAGTCGTCTCCCGAATTCCGGTCGGTTGAAGCAACATCGTGGAGCAGCGCATTCGAAAGCCCCTCAGCGACGTCGGCGTTCGTGAACTACGTCAAATCAATCAACGGTAACTGCATTATACCGGAAGTCCGCCTCAGATCGGATGCATACTTCGCATCCAACCTGGAGCCGCCCGGCACGGGCGTCGCCATGACTGCCGGCTACGACCCTCTGGCCGACTGTATCACCAAGGCTCACGCGCAGGGTATGGAAGTGCATCCGTGGGTTGTAACGTTCCGCGTTTGGACTACCAACACCGGCCCCGGACACTATTCACCAGTGGACCACATCTGGTGGAAGCACGGTCCCGGCAGACCCACCGGCGCTGATGACTGGATCATGTACGGCGATACAGGCGCAATGGACTACGGCGGCATCGTGAATCTCGATCCCGGACACCCGGCGGTCGAGGATTATCTCGTCACCGTCTTCATGGACATGGTCAACCGCTACGACGTGGATGGCCTCAACCTGGACTACATCCGCTACCCGGCCACTAGCTGGGGCTACAATCCCGTGGCCGTCGCCCGATTCAACGCTGAGTACGGCCGCACAGGTTCACCCTCCTCCAGTGATACCACATGGATGAACTGGCGCAGAGACCAGGTCACCAACTTGGTGAAGCGGCTCTATATCGAAATCAAGGCATCAAAACCCTGGGTGAAGCTGAGCGCTGACGTATGGAACACCGCAGCCAGTGGAAACTCGGGTTACCTGCAAGACTGGGACAAGTGGATGACGAACCACTGGATAGACTTCGTACACCCCATGATGTACACCGGCGACCCTGCCACGTACCACGGATACATCGATGCTGCTGTCAACAACCAGCATGGCCGGCATGTATACCCACTGGTGGACGTCTCGACCGGTATCACAGGAAGCGTGCTGCCCGAAATAGACCTGATCCGTCAACACGGGTTCTCAGGTTTGGGCCTGTATAGCTATCAGTCAATTCCCGACAAGACAGCGCTCAAGAACGCTCTTCTGGGCGCCAACTACTTCCCGACTTTCCAGCAACCTGCCGGAATGCCATGGCTGGACACGCCGACTACAGGATACCTGAAGGGATTCGTCAAGAACACTAGCGGTAATGCCATCTACCCGGCAACCGTGACAATCGTAAGCTCCGGTGCGAATACGAAGAACACCGGCACCGGTTTCTACGGCTTTGTTGACCTCGCACCAGGAACCTACACCGTCCGCGCACAAGCTGCCGGCTACAACACGGTGGAGTCATCGGTAACGATTGCGACTGGAGACTGCGCTGATCTGAACTTTACATTGGCGCTGGAAACCACTCCGCCGGTTATCTCGAACGTCCGATCGGCGAATGTTCAGGCTACTAACGCGCAGATTCTGTGGGATACCAACGAAGAGGCTACAAGTCAGGTAGACTATGGCGGAACCATAAGCTACGGCTCGACGACAGCAGAGAACATGGTTCGGGTCACCGCGCACACCGTGCAACTTGTGAACCTGACTCCAAACACACTCTATCACTACCGCGTCCGATCCTATGACGCCGCGCGGAATGTTGCAGTGTCCACGGACTACACATTCACCACAACCGCAAGCGATGTGCCCTTGGATATCATCGTGGATAACCTCGCTCCGGCGCCTTATTTCGCGCTCAACGGGTCATGGTCCACCGGCACCGGCGCCGGCTACTGGGGCACCAACTACTTCTACACATCCCCGGCCGTCAGTGGGAAGTACGCGAGATGGTACCCGGAGGTGGTTTCTGCCGCCAACTACAACGTCTATGCCTGGTGGGTCGCCGGATCAAACCGGACCACCATAGCGCCCTATACCGTCTACTGGAACGGTGGATCACAAGCCGTAACCAAGAATCAGCAGATTAACGGATCGAGCTGGCAACTGCTTAAGGCAAACGTACCTTTCGCCGTCGGACACACGGGCTATATCAAGCTCTCAAACGCCGGCATAGAAGCCGGTTTGAATGTCATCGTTGACGCAATCAAGCTCGAATACGCCGACACGCAAGCGCCGACCACTCCCACAGGTCTGGCTGCATTCGCGACGTCCGCAACTCAGATTTCGCTGAGCTGGACGGCTTCAACCGATAATGTCGGCGTAACAGGATACGAGATCTGGCGCAACGCCGCTAACATCGGCACAGCGCCGAGCAACTCCTATGTGAACTCATCACTGGCTGCAAACACGCAGTACACATACTACGTGAAAGCTTACGACATAGCAGGCAACATCTCCGGTGCAAGCGCCAGTGCCGCCACCTACACGCTCTCGGTGGCGCCGGGCGCATCCAGCGTGACCTGCGACAAGCCGACCGACACCTGGCAGACAACGCCAACGTTCACCTTCACCGAAGCCGGTGGATTCGGCGCAGGCAAGGTGCAATACTACAAATACGCATGGACCACGAGCAGCGCCCACTCCTGGACCGGCTTCGAATCACAGTGGAACACGGGAACCCTGCCGCTGGATTCGACCGGCGGATCGTATTACCTGCACGTGAAAGGGTTCAACGCCAATAACGTGGAGAACGGCAACTACACCTACGGCCCGTTCAAGTACGACGGTACGCCAGTGCAGATCACCAACGTTAATGACGGAAAGTACGTGAATGCGACTGGCCAACTCCACGCTTCATGGACAGGCGCTGATCCCGAATCCGGCGTGGTTGAGTACCAGTACACCATCACTACCGAAGGCGGCACGACCATACGTAGCTGGACAAGCACGGGGACAACACCCTCGGTCACTACCACTGGGCTGACTCTAGCGGCCAATACGAAGTACTTCTTCAGCGTCAAGGCTCTGAACGGTGTGGGTACATGGTCTGATCCTGTGATCTCAGATGGAGTCACAGCGGCAGTCGCCGTGACATCAATACTGGACGCCAAATCCCATAGTAACGGCGATGCTATCATGCTCACCGACAGAGTCATTAGCGCGGATTTGGGCGCCTTCTGCTATGCCTGCGACAATGAGCTGGACGGCAGAACATCCGGGATTAGGGTAGACGGAACCTGCATGGAAGGCGACAAAACCAACATCTCGGGTATCATTCAGTCCGCCAACGGTGAGCGGATAATCCTTGAGCCGGAGTTTGATGCAGAGTCCGGTCCCGGTGCGCCTGTCCCGATCTTCATGATCGGCAAGGCTGTCGGAGGCGAAGCGCTGAACTCCACACCGGG
>JANYKG010000161.1 GCA_025358205.1 Armatimonadota bacterium | reverse complement strand
CGTGTTTGCCTGAGTACTTCCTTCAGCGTTATACTTGTCATCGATGCTCCTCCGTTTCGTTTGATTGATCCTTCATCAGAACAAGTCTACGAAACTTGGAGCATCTTTTCAAATGTACACACTCAAAACCTTCGCCAGCTGTGCCGCGGATTATGCCGCCTCAGATCAATCTCCGTGTTTCTTTCGGACGATTGCGGGGTACAGAATGTGAGCGTATGTGCCGCAACGCGATGCGGCGTGCTGTATCCCGAATTTAGGAGGAAACTACCATGAACAAGGATCACAATTTCTGGATCGGATTGGCTGCCGGAGCAGCGGCAGGAGTGGCCAGTGCGCTGCTGTTGACACCTAAGAAGGGCGAGGAGATTCGGGGAGAGATCAAGCATACCACCGAGGTTGCCGGAAGAAAGGCCGGAGAAGCGTGGGGCGGAGTCAAGGATCGCTCGGCGGATGTGGCTTCATTGGCGCAGGAACAGGTGATGCGGACTGCTGATGCCAGCGTGGAAAAGGTATCGAAATGGCGTGACATGCTGAACAATGCCATGCAGGCGGATAAGCGTACAAGCAAGGAAAAAGTAGCGGAGTGCGAAGCCAACGCCTCTGACAGTGCGCAGGGCAACCAGATCTAATCCAGAACAAGTCATACCAAGGAGTCGCCGCGCGCCGGGTCATATGCTATAATCACTTGCGCGCATACCGTGTGCATCACATTCGCGAGGTGATTGACCGTGAAGCCGACTATTGATCCGATGGTGTTCTTCCTGCGGGAGTACGCCGATGCCGTGCCGTCTCTGCCGTTCGACGCCTGCACGCCCGGCGAGGCGCTGGCGTGGGCGAAGAAGGCCCGTTCGCGTCTGCAGAAACTGCTCGGTGATTTCGCCAGGCCCTCGGGCGCAGTGAAAACGCGCACCATCGAAGAGCGCAAGTTTCCGGGGTACACGCGCACCAAGCTCGAGATGGATCTGTACCCCGGACTGACAGCCATCGCCTACTACCTGCTGCCCGATAACCGCCCAAAGCGAGGCCCTGCTGTGCTGGCGTCACCGGGTCACGGGAACTCGGTTGACGACATCGTTGGCGGCCCCGATGGTGAGGGCTATCCCGGCGACTACGCCCTTCAGTGCGTGAGAGCGGGTTTGCCGACCTTGGCGTTGGAGCAGATCGCGTTCGGCGAACGGCGTTATGCTGAGGCGATCTCGGAGAAACCCGGTGGCGGGACATCGTGCATCACGCCCACCGGAGCCGCGCTTATGCTGGGACGAACGCTCCTCGGCTACCGCGTGGCAGAGGCTCGGCGCGCCATTGACTGGCTGTCCGCAAGGCCGGAGGTTGACCCCAAGCGCATCGGCATGACGGGCATATCGGGTGGCGGCAGCACCACGTTTTTTACCGCGTGCCTGGAGCCGCGCATTCATGCGACCGTGATCTGCGGCTACTTCAACACGTTCCGCGATTCCGTCTACTCCATCTACCACTGCGCGGACAACTTCGTGCCGGGGATAGTGCGTTGGTTCGAGATGCCTGACCTGGTCGGCCTGATCGCGCCTCGTCCGCTCTTCGTTATGCAAGGCGAGAGTGATCCGCTCTTCCCGCTGAAGGGGTTCAAGCAAGCGGTCAAAAAGGCAAAAACAATCTACTCAGCCTACGGTGTCCCGGAGAACCTGGACACGCACACCTACCCAGGCCTCCACGAGTGGAACGGCGACAAAGCCATCCCGTGGCTGGTGGAGGAGCTCTCGGAGTAGCCGCAGGTCTCCAGCCTGCGCTCGGTTCGGAACAACAGAGGTCATTCTGTAGCCGCAGGTCTTCAGCCTGCGCTTCCCCCGGACGCAACCATAAAGGTTGCGGCTACAGGCACATTCGCCTGCAAGTCATCTGGATTATGTTCTTGTGGAATTCTGAAGTCTGTGGTACAATCTGTTTGTAAGATTCTGAATTTCGGAATTATGGAGATTCGCATGTTACTCACGGTAAGAAAGAACGCGCAGATCACGCTTCCCGCCAGCATCCGGCGGAAGGCTCACGTGGAGGAAGGCGACCTGCTGGAGGCGGAAGTCAGGGGCGATCAGATCGTCCTGACGCCGAAGAAGGTCGTGGACAAGAGCCAGGCCTGGTACTGGACGAAGGAGTGGCAGGACGCCGAGAGAGAAGCAGACGCGGATATCGCGGCAGGCCGAGTGAGAGAGTTTGACAACGTTGAGGATCTGATCAAGGAACTCAACCAGGATCGAGACCAGTGAAGCTTCAGCGAACCGAGCGATTCGTTACGGCCTATCGTGCGCTTCAGCCGGAAGTAAGAGCAAAGGTCAGTAAGGCGCTTCGTCTGTTGGCAGCCGATCCCGGTCACCCGTCCTTGCGTCTGAAGAAGATGCACGGCAAGTCGAACATATGGGAAGCTCGGGTGGATCGGAGCTACCGTCTAACGCTAGATATTAGTGGTGATTCGTTCAATCTACGAAACGTCGGCAAACACGATGAGACCCTCGCCAGGCCGTAGCGAGACAAGCCTGCCCTGTAGCCGCAGGTCTTCAGCCTGCGTTCGGTGGACGGATTCGCTCGCGGTCCCGGACGCAACCATAAAGGTTGCGCTACATACCGATCGTCTTTTTGCTTGACAGATCGGTCAGTCGGTGAGATAATAAGTGCGTGGCCATCAATGGGGATGATCACAAATTGATTCATCAAAGGAGATGAATGATGAGCGTCATTGATTTCGACCTCGTATCACGTCACCTGGACATTCCGCCCGATGCCGCACAGATCCTCCGCAAGAGCGAGCAGGAGATGTACGCCAACCTCAACTTCAAGTGGGACGGCCGGCTCGTTCAGGCGGACACCTACATCGTGCTTCACAACACCGTTCGAGGCCCCGCCAAGGGCGGAATCCGCATGTCGGAGGACGTCTCGCTGGAGGAGACCAAGCGCCTTGCCGAGCTGATGACCTACAAGTGCGCGCTGGCCAGGATTCCGTTCGGCGGCGGCAAGTCCGGCATCCGCATATCGCCCAAGTCGCTCTGCCCAGAAGCCCGGCGCGATCTGATTCATGAGTACATCCACGTCTTCGAGCACTACCTCCGCTCCGGCACCTACGTTCCCGCGCCTGACATGGGAACCGGCCCTTCGGACATGGCTACTATCTATGGAGCGACCCACATGCCTGAGTGCGTAACCGGCAAGCCTCCGCGCATCGGCGGACTGCCCGGCAGAGAAGAGGCTACCGGATACGGCGTGGCCGTCGCGACCAAGCTGGCCGTAGAGGACACCCTCGGCAAGAAACTTGAGGATGTCACCGTGGCGGTTCAGGGATTCGGTAACGTTGGCAAATGGACTGCGCGGTTCCTCTCTCAGTGGGGCGCACAGGTGATGGGGCTGTCCGACGTGAGCAGCGCGGTACTGGCGGACAAACCGATTTCGGACACTGCGATAGCTGAGGCGTCGTCACCGGCGGAACTGGGGCTGAAGGAGATTCGCCGCGATGACCTGCTCCTTGCGGATGTGGATGTGCTGATCCCGGCAGCGGCAGGCGGAGTCATAAACGCGCAGGTGGCGGCAGGCATCCAGGCCAAGCTGGTCATAGAGGCGGCCAACGACCCCGTGATTACGGAAGGCGACGGCGTGATGCAGGAGCGCGGCATACACGTGATACCCGACATCCTGGCGAACTCCGGCGGCGTGATAGCCTCGTATATCGAGTGGCGGCAGGGGAAATCCGGCAGCCTTACGGACAAATCCGAGACCTACGAGGTCATTGAGAAGCAAATAACCCGGGCATACGCCGATGTTTCTTCGCTGGCGAAGAGCAAGAGTGTGAGCCACCGCCTGGCCGCACAGGTAATAGCGGTTGATGAAGTGATCCAGTCCATGCGCGACAGGGGATGGATCTAGCAGTCCTGTATTATGAGCTTCGCGCACAATGCAGGTTGAACGGCATCTGGGAGCGGCGACAACGGCGTCACCGCTCCCTTGTGCTTTGTAAGTCTACTGCGTCAGGTCCACTCGTATGTCGGTGAAGTGGCTCGGTACGTCATCCGGGTATGCACCCTCGCTGAAGACCAGCGACTTTGGGGTCGTGCCCTTCGGAACGGTGAAGAGCAGAGCGAACTCGATCTTCGCGCCGGGGAGCAGGTTGATGGACGCATAGCTCTGAATCTTGTCCGACTCCTGCCGCGCATCGAAATCCTTCGGCGGGTAGGAGTTACCCTGGTCGTCGGCCAGCGCGGTGTTGCCGCACATTCGCTCAGTCAGCACCGGGGTCTGGCTCTTGTTCTTCACGCCGTTCTTGAGTATGCAGTGTACTATCACCAGTTCGTCGCCCTTATCCGGCTTGATCTTTCTGCCTTCCTGGTAGTACTTCTCCTGCCACTCGCCGGCCTTCTCCACGCCCGTGACCTGGAACCGCCACTTGCCGGAGAACACCTCGTCGCCGATCTTACCGGTCGCCTTGCCCTGAAGCTGGTCCGCGCCGCCTGGTATGGACATGGAATAGGTGGTACCGGTCTTGGTGACCTCCATACCCAGGGACTTCGCGATGTCGCCGAGCGGGGCATATGCCCTGCCGTTGATGACACGAACATCGGTAGATGCCACCTGGCCGTTGACAATCAGCTTGGCGCCTGCCGCCCAGCAGATGCCCGCGATAGCGACCACCGCTAGCGCCGTCAAAGCGATCCTAGATCTCTTCATACCTCTTACTCCTTCTTTCTACAACGGAATCTTGACTGATTTGCCTTCGCCGCCGACATCGTCCGGGTAGTTCAGGAAGTTGAACAGCAGCACATCCGGCTTGCTGTCTGACGGCACGCTGAACACCAGTACGAAATCGAGTGAGCCGCCGGGCATCACCGAGGCTGCATCATAGCCCTGAATCTTGTTGATCGCCTGACGCGCATCATAATCCAAGGGCGGGAACGCGCCGCTGGAACCCATCGAGATCACGGTAGTTCCGGCCAGCCGCTCCGAGAGAACCGGCGTCTGGGACTTCTCCAGCTTGTTCGTCAGCTTACAACTCAGCAGAATCAGTCTGTCGCCCTTACTCTTCGGCTCGATGACGCGTTTTTCCTGGTAATATTTTTCCGCATATTCATCCACGTAACGGATGTCGGTCACCTGGAGTTGCCACCGAGCGGTTTCGCCCATGTGCGCGGGCGTCTCGGCAGGCGTCTGCTCAATGGGAGTCTTGGTCGTCGGAACGAGTGTGCTCGGGAGCTTGTCGTTTGCCGGCTCTTCCTTGGGCGGATACTTGGTGTCCGGCTGTTTGTCATCGGTTATAGTCGGCTGTTTCCCAATAGGCTTTCTGCCAAGAACGAGGTCGAGTACCTGAGCCTGCTTGTCCAGGATTGGGTTGTACTCATCCGCGGACGGGCACAGGGCAGCCAGCCGCTGCTCCAGATCAGGCACGCCGCTCAACAGCTTGTCTTTCTGATCTGCGGTCAAAGCGGAGCTTCTGACGGCATCGGCGGACTCCAGGAACTTGGTCCGCAGCTTAGGCGCCTGGCCGCACAGATCGGCCATCTGCTTGCGCTTGTCGTCTATGGATGCCCTCATCTCCTGAAGCGCCTTGATGCCCTGCTTCGGAATCGGCGCTACTTCGCCTTTGCCGGAGATGGTCTCGTCCAGGAACGGTGTTGCCGGTGTCTGCAGCATCTCTTTCCGCGCCATCACGCCGGGGCGCAGAAGCCTGACCTCCTTGCCTGCGGGATTAGCGATACCAGGAAGGTTCTTGTCGGCGGTGAAGCGAGCAGAGTTCGCCGGGTTTAGCTTGGCTTCGATCTCTTCCTCGATCTCAAGGACCGAGGCCTGCAGGCGCGCATAGTCGTTGAGCAGACGCGACGCCTGCCCAGCCAGTATTCGTAGGTTCGCGCCGGGAGTGTCGTAAGCCGCCTGTTTGATGGCTCCGATGTTGACATTCCGAGCGCCGATCGGAGCAGTTGGAATCCCTCTCATACTGTCCAGCACAGACCGTGGAATATGAGTCATGTTCTCGCGGACCGGATCATACTTGAAGATCGAGTAGCTGACCTCTATCTCGCCGCCCGGTTTGCCGCCGAGGGGGATGGTAACAACGTGATCGCCTATGCCGAACCCGTCCGTGTCCGCCCACGTCTGAGTGATCGTTCGGGATGCCAGGTCCAGGGCCTCCTTATCCAGGCCCGTTGCGGAAAAATCGAGTGAGATTGTGTCAGGCACGGTTCCGCCGGTCATACGGAACACCTGCAAGTCACCTTCCCAGGTGTACCGGCTTGAACCTGCTATCGTCCACGGACCGAGATGCACGGTCGGTTTCGCGCCGCCGAGTCCGACGTTGACGCCTATGTTCTTCA
>JANYKG010000077.1 GCA_025358205.1 Armatimonadota bacterium | reverse complement strand
CTTTCATGTCAGTGGGCATGGTCATTACTTCGGGAGCGCCTCTGCGATCTCCGCAAGTCGAAGCTCGATCCCCAGCAGCTTCTCTTTCACGTTCAACTCCGACTGCTCGATACTGTTGTTGATCATGAACGTCGCACCCATCATGAGAAAGGTTAGCCCGTTCAGAATCATGAATACGGACAAAACGCGGTCAGGGTGCTGTCCACCCATTGTCATAAAGACCACTTGCAGAATCACCAGAAATCCCCAGATCAGCCCATTCATGGCATTCGGGTGAGTTCGCAAATTCATCTTCCCGCTTGCTACGATCTTGCCGGCGATGATCGCCCAGATCAGTCCGACAAGTGCGCCAAAACCAAAGGATCCGCGTATCAACAGCGGCAACTCCCTGGCGCTGACCACCGCTACGTATGCAAATCCGATTGCGAACGCGGCGCCCATGGCCGCCGAGAAGCCGAACATGAACCGCTGAATCGGGTTTAGTGTCTTTTCCAGCATTTTCTTGATCTCCTTTTCGTATCGCTCCTGGAACGTCGGATTAACCTGTTCCATCGAGAGCAGTTGATCGGAGAAGTTGGTGTTCTTCATAGCTTGCACTCCTCCTGTTCGATAACGGCGCGCAGGGACTTCTTAGCGAAGTGCAGCCGGGATTTCACGGTTCCGGGCGCAACTTCCAGCACCTCGGCGATCTGCTCGATCGAAAGGTCCTCAAGGAAGAAGAGCGTCAGGACTTCCCTGTGCGGCATGGACAGCTTGCTCAGCCCGAAGTGAACCTGCTGCACATCCTCGAACGTGAACGCGTCGGTCTGATCCGGCACGTCCTCCGCGCATTCCTCCACGTCGAGCATCTCACGGTCGGCGTACCTGCCTCTCAGCCGCGTCATAGCCGTGTTTCGGGCGATCCGGTAGAGCCACATCGGCAGGCTGCGAGGCTCACGCAGCATACCGATCTGCCCGACCACCTTCAGCCAGGTCTCCTGAAGCACGTCCCACGCGTCTTCTTCGTTCGTGACCAGCCGGCGGATGAAGTACAGAAGTCGCTTTTCCCAATGACGGATAAGCTCCTCCAGCGCGCCTTCATCCTGCCGCTTGCATCGCAGAACCAGAATCTCGTAGTAAATTTGCTCTCGTTCGGTACTCAATGTCGGACTCCCCGAATTCCATTCATACAGTCGCAGGACCGCATGTCAGGGTTCAAAGGCGATCAAGAATCTTCTCATTGCAGATGAATCATCGCCGTGCGCTTTGAGGCGAGCTTCGTGCGCACAGTGTAGGTGGATGCGCTTTTCTCCGCACTGATGAATCCGGGGCCGGAGATCTGCTCTACCTTCGTATCGTTAGTCAGTCCTAGGGGTTTTGCCTCGATCTTCAGCACGCACTCCTGCTCCGTCGCAGCGTTATTGTAGACCGTGAAGTAGATATCGCCCTTGCCGCCGTACCGCTCGAACCGAACGTCCTTCGTCGGTGACGATGCGTATGTCACCGGCTGCCAGCCAGCCTTGGAGAGCTTCCTGACCAGCGGTACGTACCACTCGTACAGCGACTTGTCCCTTGCATAGCCGTTTGGGTCGGTCCAGTAGACCTTGCCTAAGCCGTTCGAGTTGGTGACGAAAACCCCATAGCACAGCGCCTGGTTGAATACCTCCTGCACATTGTCCGGCTTCTCCCAGTGGTACTTCAGAATCAGGTACGGCTTCCGGCCCATCGCGGTCTTGTAGAACTCCCAACGTGCCTGATCCGGCGTGCTGGATTCAGCGCCTGCCACGTCGCAGAGAGCCGCCAGGAAGAACCGTCCGGTGTCCTTCACGTCGGCGTATTCCGGCTCCTTCACCGAATAGCAGTAGACGCCGTTCGCCATCAGCAGCTTTCCTCGCTTGTGAAGCTCTGCCCTCAGCGGTTCGATGAACTCGTAGTGCGATAGTGCGTTGTGCAGGGCCACGTTTCCCTTGCTGTCGAAGGTCAGCGGATACTTGGCATAGGGGAAGTGGTCATGCCGGAAGTTCAGCCTTGCGCACCAGTTCGATCCCAGGGAGTCTATGTATATGCCATCCGCGTTCGGGTATGCCGCGAGCCATTCATGAATGAGCGTCATCGCATCGCCGCCGGTCGTATGTTCGCCGGGGAGCGCGGGATTCGGGTTCATGGTGAATGTGACCGAGTCGCCGCCCCAGTCCGTATTCCGAATGCTGAGCAGGTATTTGCCGTCCTGCTCCTTGATGGCGGACGTCTCCACCTCGTCCTTGAGGAAGGCGTCACCACCCGCCGCGATGCTCTCCTTAGTCACGCGTCCTCCCACAGGCGACCATTTCCCATACTCCTCCATCGCCTGCTCATACGATCTAGGCAGCGAGCCGAGGCGCTTGATCTCTCTCTGTCCAACGATCATGTACGGGAACGAGAGTATGCCGGCCCGATCATCGCGTTGGATGATATCCTTTATCTTCGGGCCGACCGAAATCTCATCGAACGCGAAGTCGCTCAGGTTCGGGGGATCGGTCGCCTCGAACAGCCACAGCCCATCACCCTTGCTGTGATGCTCGTAGTATTGAGGGAACGTGGCGTAGTACCGGCGCAGGGCATCGCGGAAACCCCATTTCGGGTCGCAAGTGTACACAATGAACGAGAATCGCGCCGAACTTGGGAGCCGCTTGGTGTCCGGCGACAGGCCGAGATACATCCGCAGCGTAAGCCCCTCGGTCGAGCCGACCATCCTGAACATGCAGGGCGCAGTCGGCGGGATAGCCATCGCCAGCCCGAAGCCGTCTCCGCATATGGCCGCGATGGGATAGACCGTCCCCTGGCCGGAGACCTTCGCGCCGATGGGGATGGTTGTGTTCAGTGATGGAGAGAACCTCAGATTCTTCCCTCTTACCGGTATGGTGTACGAGAGCATAACCGCCCGGTCTTTGCCGGACAGGTCTTTCAGCGTGCCTTGGACGTATAGGCTGCCCTTGCTGACCAGGTAAGTCGCATCGCACTGAAGCTGTCCGCCCTGATACCGTGCGGAGATCTTGTCCCGGGACGCCGAAACCTTGCCTGCGGCCAGCGGTATGCTCTGTTTGGACCGGAAGTCATACGCGGCAAATCGCCCTCCGCTGGCGGAGATCGGCGCTGAGGCAAGGCTCGTCAGCGCGCCTCTTGCGGTATCCAGCTCGACGGCCAGACTCTGGTCCGCGAGCCTGGCCGTGCTGCCGAAAGAGGGTATAGACATGGCAATGAACAAACATAATGACGTGAGCGCGCAGGTTCGGGTGGATAGCATTTGTCACCTCCAGAGGCCTGAGATCATACCAGATCATCTTCGTGTGCCAACGCATAAGTTCCTTCACTAGCGTCTGACAGGAGAATCGTATGGCAACACCTATCATGAACAAAAATGTAGCCGTTCTCGGTGCGAGTAACGATCACACGAAATACGCCTACAAGGCGATGCACATGCTGAAGGCGAAAGGATTCTGTCCCATTCCGGTCAATCCGAAGGAGGAAACCGTGATCGGGCTGAAGGCTTACGCGTCTCTGTGCGACATCTCTGAGCCGATAGACACCATCACCATCTACGTTCGCCCTGAGCTGTCCACGAAACTAAAGGATGACATATTCGCGGTAAACCCCAGGCGCATTATCATGAATCCAGACACGGACAATCCCGAACTGGAAAAGGAGTCTGAGGCCCTTGGCATTGAGGTTCTGCGCGCATGCACGCTGGTATTGCTTAACGAAGGCCTGTTCTGACCGCGGTGTAACATAACCGAGACAGGGCGCGTCTAAGTCTCTACAATACAGCTAGCCCGCATTATTCACTAACAGAGTGAATAAGACAGGCGAGTACACCGGGAGGAAACTGAAATGCGAAAGTCCTTGATCATCACATGCCTGGCAGCCTTGACCGCTGTAATCTGCGCAATACCGGCCGCAGCGGACGGGTTCATGCTGCCGGTCCGCCAGCCGGAAGTCAATGCGTTCAGCGTGAAGTACCACCACGTGGATGTCTTCATTGACGGGCAGGGCGCCACCACCAAGGTGGACCAGGTCTTCCACAATGAAACCAGCCGTGAGGAGGAAGGCACCTACATCTTCCCGCTGCCGAAAGACGCCGCTATCAACAAGTTTTCCATGTTTGTGGGCGAGATCGAGCAGGCCGGCAAGATCATGGACAAGGACGCGGCAAGGCAGTTGTACGAGTCCATCGTCCGCCAGCGCCGTGACCCCGCCCTGCTGGAGTATGTGGACAGAAACACCTTCCGTGCCAGGGTATTCCCAATCCCGGCGAACGGTGACAAGCGCATCAGGCTGGAGTACACCGAGCTGGTGGGCAAGGCGGGCAACCTCTGCCGATACGTCTACCCGCTCAGCACGGAACGATTTTCCGCCAAGCCGCTGGACGATGTGCGCATAACCGTGCGCCTGAAATCCAAGACGGCAATCAGTAACATCTACTCTCCGTCGCATGTGGTCAAAGTGGATCAGACCGATCCGACTTCGGCAACCGTCACATGGACCGCAAAGGGCGTGAAGCCGGATACCGACCTGGTACTCTACTACAGTCAGGCCGCGAGCGATGTGGCTATGGACGTGCTGACCTTCCGCGACAAGGACAAGAAGGGCTACTTCATGCTCCTCGCCAGCCCCAAGGTTGAGCAGAAGACAAAGATCCTGCCGAAGACGATCATTTTCGTGCTGGACCGAACCGGCAGCATGGCGGGCGAGAAGATAGACCAGGCGAAAAACGCGCTCAAATACTGCCTGAACTCTCTGAAGCCGAACGACTATTTCAACGTTATCTCCTACAACGAAACACCTGATCGGTTCCTGGACAAAGGGGCCGTAATCGCATCGAAGGCGAACGTGAAGAACGCCCTGGAGTACGTGGACAAGCTGGATGCGTCCGGCGGGACGAACCTGAACGATGCGGTGAAGGAAGCGGTCAAGATGGCCGCGCAGAGCGTCTCGTCGGAGGTCGCTCCAGGCAGCTACGTCGTGCTGCTAACCGACGGACTGCCCACGGTTGGCGAACAGAACATCGAGACTATCCTCAAGAACGTCAAAGAAGCAAACACCAGCAAGTCGCGAATATTCACGTTCGGCGTGGGCTATGACGTGAACACGCACCTGCTTGATCTGCTGGCCGAACAGAGCGGCGGCGTGCCGGAGTACGTACTGCCGAGCGAGACGATTGAGGCGAAGGTATCCAGCTTCTTCGACAGGGTGAGTCAACCCGTGCTGACCGATCTGAAGCTCACCGCAACGGGTACGCACATATCGGAGACCTATCCGTCCAGTCTCCCGGACCTGTTCAAAGGCTCGCAGTTGATAGTGATGGGGCGTTACGACGGCAGCGGCAAGGCCACTTTCACGCTGACCGGCACGATCCCGGGCGGAAAGTCCGCCTCGACAGTCAAGACCATGCGCGTTACCGTGAAAATGCCCGCGCTTGATACTGAGCGCGACTTCATACCGCAGATATGGGCGGCGCGGCGCATAGGGTTCCTGCTTGACCAGGTTCGCCTGCACAGCAGCGACGAGCTTATCAAGGAGATTGTGCAGCTCTCCAAGGACTTCGGCATCCCTACTGAGTTCACGTCGTTCTTCGTTGATGAGCCGGTGGTATACGCCGATGCTGTGGGGCGTGCCCAGGAATCATTTGACCGCGCTGGTGCAGTGCAGAGCGGCACCTGGGGCGTAACTCAGAGCATGAACAACAACGCGCTGAAGTCCCAGGCCCAAGTGTCGGCAGCGCCCTCCGCAGCGCCCATGGCGGCCCCAGGGAGCACTGGCGGCTCCAGAATGGGCAACGTGCGAGGCTACTTCGACCAGGAAGGCAAGGAAGTTGCGGTGGACAAAATCCAGAACGTCGGCGGACGAACGTTCTACCAGCGTGATCTGTTCTGGGTGGACAGTCAGGCTGACGGGCAGACTAAACTCAAGACGATACAAATTAAGCAGTTCAGCAATGCGCACTTCAAGCTGCTTCAGGCCTACCCGGATCTGAACAAGTTCCAGAAATTGGGTAACATGAGAGTGTTCGTAAACGGCCAAGTGCTGGAGATCGGCGATACCGGCAAGGAGGAACTAACGGCAGCCGAGGTGAAGGAGATCATAGGCGCGTAGGATATTAGATAGTCCGCATTATTCACGAAGAACGTGAATAATCCAGGCTAGTTGTTACAAATGGGTCCTCCGCGTCGTATACATAATCGGGATTCAACGATAAGGCCCGCATTATTCAGAGAAACGTGAATAATCCAAGCGAGGAGGATCCAACGATGAAAACTCGAATAACAACAATCATTGTGATATCGGTAGCTCTCCTCTGCGCATCTGTGGCGTTCGGCGCTTTGGGCGTGCTCAACACCGGTGACCGTGGAACGGCCGTGGTGCAGATAGCGGACGTGACGCTTCAATGCACGGCGGGCGGTACGGCGGATTCCAACTGCTCAATGCCAAACGATAATGCAACTTGGAGCATAAGCGAGAATAGCGACAAAGTTCAGTTTGTGATCCATTACAAGTTCACAAACCAGCGGCCTGTTCTCACTCAGCGGTTCACAGTGGGGTATCGCGTGTGGAAACAAGACGGCAGCAACTGGACACTGGTGGCGGACAAGGCGGGTGCGGTAGACAGGACCGTGAGCGCGAACTCCAACATTGCCGGTGACTGCCAGATTCCCGCGCAGAAGCTGGACAAGAGCGGCGGCACGTTCAAGGTCATGATTAAGTACGATACCTCGGACGTGAAGACGGACTACGCTACCCGCGTACTGACCGTGGACCGAGTGCTATAGGTTCTGCATCGAAAACAGCTCAGGAACACCCGGGGAGATATTCTCTCCGGGTGTTTTTGTGTTTCCGCAGGATTCGCATACCCCACGGACGAACTGCTCACTGTTCACTGATTACAGAATCCGGAGGAATAAATGAGACCGAGCAATCCACCCTACTTGGGCGCAGCATACTACCCTGAAGACTGGCCGCTTGAGCAGATAGACTATGATATCGCCCTGATGAAAGAGGCCGGCATGAGCGTCATGCGCATCGGTGAGTTCGCATGGAGCAGGATGGAGCCTGAGGAGGGTGTCTACGATTTTTCGTGGCTGCATCTGGCCGTTGAAAAACTCGGCGCGGCGGGGATATCGGTCATCATGGGAACCCCCACGCCCACTCCGCCGATATGGCTGATCGAGAAACACCCGGAGGCGCTCTTCGTCCGCACAGACGGTAAGCCCGTCCAGCACGGCGAGCGAAGGCATGCGTGCCCGAACAGCCCTGTCTACCGCGACTACTGCACCAAAATCGTCACGAAGATGGCTGAGGAGTTCGGGCAGGATGACCGCATCAACGGCTGGCAGATAGACAACGAGGTGTACCCTCTCACCTTCAACCAACCGTGCATCTGCCCGGTCTGTCGCAAGCTTTTCGCCGATAGAATGAAGGAGAAGTACGGTTCGATCGAGGCCCTGAACGCAGCATGGGGCACCGACCTCTGGAGCCAGACCTACCAGCGATTCGATCACATTCCGGTTCCGCACGACCATGTGTGGCAGCACCCGTCGCTGGGAGCCGCTTGGGATGAGTTCACCAGTGACTCCTACGTAGACTTCACGAAACATCAGGCCGACATCCTGCACCGCATGACCAAACATCCGATCAGTACCAACACCATGCCGCTGATCGGCGTGGACCTTGGCGACCTGAACCAGTGCCTGGACATGGTGATGCACGACCACTACAACGATATGTCGAACCTCTGGCAGGCGGCCTTCTGGTTCGATCTGATCCGCCCGATCAAGGATGTCCCGTTCTGGAATGTGGAGACTCAGACCTGCTGGAACGGGTGTGTCAAGTAAACTGTGCTTCTGCCCTCACCGGTCGTGTCAGGCAACGACGTGTTTGACCCGGTCCGGGAAGAACACCGCCAGTTGCGCCAGTATCTGCCCCCAGTTGGGCACCCGCATCGTCCACTTGCGGG
>JANYKG010000076.1 GCA_025358205.1 Armatimonadota bacterium | reverse complement strand
CAATCGCCGCCCGCCGCCCGGCCAGGTCGCCCAGCACGTCGCCCATGAACTCTTCCGGCACGATCACTTCCAGCCGAACTTCGGGCGTTTGCTCCAGTTCGCCGACTGTGCCGATGTGAGGATCAGCGCCTACGAGAGGCTTGAACGACCCGATGCCCTCTGTCTGGAACGAGCAATCCGAGTAGTTGCCGATCTCGCCCGCGCCGGCATCCGCCACGGCGACTCGAACCGCCTCCGACGCCTCCTCCGGCACGAACGTGACGAGCTTGAACATCTTGTCGGTGTAGGTCGGGAGCAGCCGTTTGGTATCCACGACGCCCAGTATCTCGGCGAGGACGTCGTTGATTCCGCCGTCCGCCGCATCGTAGTTGGTGTGCATGACGTACAGCGCGGTCCCGGCGTGTACCAGCTTGTATATCAGCGACTGCGGATATACGTCGGCGCGCACACTGGAGAGGAAGCCCGCTCGGCTGTTGATCACGGGATGATGCGAAACGATAAGGTCTGCCTTGCGACGGATGGCCTCGCTCACGACTTCCGGGGTGATATCCACGGTCACGAGGATGTTCTTCACGTCCTGGTCGGGGTCGCCCGCCTGGAGTCCGATGGTATCGTCCGGCTGGGCGTACTTCGGCGGCGCGATCTCCTCAAGCATGCGGATGATGTCGGCTAGTATCATTGGTCAACTCCTGGAACGAATGGGACATGATGAGTGATGAGTGATACGTGAACTGGAGAGAGCGGTTTGCAGACCCATCAATACAGCTCACTCATCACTTATCACTCATCCGATCACCACGACCTCTGCGTATTCAGATAGCATTCTCGGATGCGAGTCTCTCGGCTTCGTCGCGGAAAAGCTCGTGAAACGCAAACAGCCCCGCCGCGCCGCCGGTATGCCAGAAGACCACCGGCTTATCGCCGCCGATCTCGCCCTTCCTCGCCAGGTCAATCAGCCCGGCCATCGCCTTGCCGGTGTAGACCGGGTCCAGTATGACGCCCTCGGTCCGCGCGGTCAGCAGAATCGCGTCCTTGCCTTCCTGGGTCGGAATCGCGTAATCCTCGCCGACGTACTGGTCATGCACCTCCGCGCAGTCGTCGGCGATGGTCACGTCGGCGTCAATCAGTTCTGCGGCCTGACGTGCGATCTTCCGCGCGCGCTGCATGCACTGGAACGAATCGCGGCTGACCGATATGCCGACCAGCCTGGACTCGGGCAGAAAGAGCTCGCGCCCGAGTATCATGCCCGCGAGTGTGCCGCTCGACCCAACGCCGAAAACGATGTCTGCGTTCTCCGCGCCGAGCACCTTGAGCTGGCCCGCGATCTCCTGCATACCCGCCGCATAGCCCAGCGCGCCGACCGGTGATGAGCCGCCGACCGGGATGTAGTACGACTTGATCCCCTGCGCGGCAAGCTCCTTACCGTCCGCCTCCATCACCCGCAGCAGGTCATCGTAGTCCATGCTGGGGTAGAACTTCATCTCCGCGTCCAGTATCGAGTCCAGCACAAGGTTGCCCTCGAACGTTGTCGGGAACGGGTCGGCGAGGTAGATGACGCACTTCATGCCGAGCTTGCAGGCGGCGGCTGCGGTCTGGCGCGCGTGGTTTGACTGCGAGCCTCCGCAGGTCATCACGACCTTCGCGCCCTGTGCTTGGGCATCGGCCATCAGGAACTCCAGCTTGCGAGCCTTGTTCCCGCCGGTCGCCAGGCCGGTGCAGTCGTCGCGCTTGATGTATAGTCTGGGCAGCCCGATCTCGGCCGCCAGCTTGGATGCATCTTCCAGCGGTGTGGGCAGATGCGCCAGATGTGTTCGTGGCATTTCGTTGAGTTTCATGGTGAGGTTATTCTACTCGCCCGACGCGCCGAGGTCAAATGCGGGAATGGGAGTGTTCGTGTCCTCACGTGCATCCCTTCCGGAGAGATGCGGGTGGGGACACCCGCGCTCCCAACTCCCAGTCACTCAAATACCTTGCCGGGGTTGAGGATGCCTTTGGGATCGAGGGCGATCTTGATCGCGCGCATCATGTTCATGCGGCCCTCGCCCATCTCCGCGGGCAGGTACCGCGCCTTGGAGAAGCCGATGCCGTGCTCGCCTGAGACCGTGCCGCCCAGCTTCAGCGCAACTTCGAATATCTCATCAATCGCCTGCTCCACCCTCGCCATCTCCTCGTGGTCGCGCTCATCCGTGAGAATCGTGGGATGAAGGTTCCCGTCGCCCGCGTGCCCGAACGTACCGATCATCAGCGAATGCCTCTCCGCGATCTCGTTGACCGCGTGAACCATCTCGGCAAGGGCACTGCGCGGAACGGTGGCGTCCTCCAAGACGGTGGTCGGGCGCACACGGGTAAGCGCCGCGAGGGCCGCGCGCCTGCCCTCCCATATCCTGTCGCGCTCATCGGCATCGGCAGCCACCTGCACGTTTGAGGCCTTGTGTTCTTTCATGATCTCGGCAGCCTGAGAAGACTCCTCTTCCACCTGCGACTGCGCGCCGTCCACTTCCAGCAATAGCAGCGCACCGGCGTCGGTCGGCAGCCCTAGTCCCTTGAACTCCTCGACGGCCTTGACTGTCACATTGTCCATGATCTCCAGCGTGGCAGGCATGATTCCCGCGCTGATGATGCCGGATACCGCCCTAGCCGCGTCCTCCATAGTGGGGAACGACGCCAGCGCCGAACGCCTGTGCTTGGGCAGCGGGATGAGCTTGAGCACGATCTTGGTGAATACGCCGAGGGTGCCTTCCGATCCGCACATCAAGCGCGCGAGATCGTAGCCGGAGACCGACTTCATGGTCCGCGCCCCGGCGGTGAAGAACTCGCCGGTGGGGCTGACCCCCTCCAACGCCATGATGTAGTCTTTGGTGACGCCGTACTTGATGGCTCGCAGGCCGCCCGCGTTTTCAGCGACGTTTCCGCCGATCGTGGAGACCTTCATGCTGCCGGGATCAGGCGGGTACATCAGGCCGACCGCCTCGACCGCCTTGTGCAGATCAGCGGTGACGACGCCCGGCTCCACGGTGGCCAACAGGTTCTCGCGGTCAATGTCCAGCAGGCGGTTCATGCGGCAGAGGTCGAGGATGAACCCGCCGTGCGAGGCGACCGACCCACCGCTCAGCCCGGTGCCCGCGCCGCGAGGGGTGCATGCTACGCCGTCCTCGTTCGCGAGCCGGATGATCTCCTGCACTTCGTCCGCGTTGGCGGGGCGAACCACGGCCTCGGGACGGTGCTCCACGTGCTGGGCGTCATACCCGTAGCAAATCAGGTCCTCGGCAGACAGCAGGACGAACTGCGTGCCGACAACCTTGCGTAGTTTCCAAATGAATTGTTCGTTCACGTTCTCCGACCTCTCATTTCCACTGCACAGGTTTGCCTTCGCGGTAGCGCGCGAAGAGGTTCCAGAACTCGGGGTCTTCGTTGCCGAGACACCAGATGGAGATTCCGCCGAGCTTGAACTCCTGCGCCAGTGCGATGCGGTGCTTCATGCTCAAAGTGCTCTCGAAGTAGACGGTCCGCTTGACGCCCTGATCATCCGTGTACTGGAACCAGTGGCTCTTGCCGATGTTGTCCCACTGGAGCTTGATCTTGTTGTCCGCAAGGAGTTGTGCCACTCTCGTGCTGTTTGTGGACTTGGCCCTGCCCGTTTCCGGCCAGTCATATCCGTAGAACGGCACGCCGAGGACAACCTTCTCCCTGGGGATGACGCTCACGGTGTAGTCAAGCACCTTCCGAATCCAGGGCATGGAGCCGACCGGACCGGGTTTGCCACCGCTCCAATGCTCGTCGTAGCACATCAGCATCACCATGTCGCACACCTTGCCGAGGAACGGGTAGTCATAGCACCCGGCCCAGTAAGCGGTCGGCGCGTCCGAAGATTTCGCAGCCACGTCAATGGTGACGAGCAGGCCCTTGGCGTGGAACCTGTCCGACAACTCCTGCATAAACGCGTTGACATTCGGGCGGTCTGCGGCCACTATGTTCTCAAGGTCAATGTTGATTCCGGGCGCTTCCCAGTCTTCGCAAACGTTGAGCAGTTGGTCAATCACATGCGAACGCTTTGCGGGATCAGCGAGAATCTCATGCCCGACGGCCTGACTGAAGTCGCCGTTTGTCACGAGCGGGAAGATCGAGATGTCATTCTCTTTGGCGATGGCCCTGATGTAGTTGTCCTTGCCGTAGCGCACATTGCCGTCCGCGTCGTAGATGGACACGCGTGTGGGGCACAGATGGGTCAGCGCTCCGGCGGCCCGGCGCGCGCTGGGGTACTCCGCCTTACTCGCGGTCACGGACATGAAGTATCCGATGACAGCGGGACCTTTCGATTTGGGCAACGTCTTCGTAGCAGCGTTCGCCATGGCGGGAACCAGGCACACTGCGGCTATAACTAATGCAAAACTGCGCTTCATAGTAACTCCTCAGGGGACACGAGCCGAACTTCGCCCGGCTGCCCGTCAGTCACATATATTCACCCGATGCCGGGAGAACTCCTTCGTTGCGATGCTTGCCGATCTCCTTTACTGGGTATTTAACAAGCAACGCAAAGCAGGAATCATGACTTACGATACCGAAATGTGACCTAACAAAACCCGAGTGCGAACGTGTTCTCGGAAAGGAACTCAAAATGCATAAGACTCACGTTGACGGACGAGAGAGCGTCAGCATATTGATCTATACGCTCTCCACATGCGGATGGTGCCGAAAGACCAAGGACCTTCTGAACGAGCTTGGCGTGGCATATGACTACATTGATGTGGACCAGGTGGACCCGAACGAGACGGCAGCCGTGCGCAAAGAAATAGCTACGTGGAACCCGGCATGCTCGTTTCCTACCATCGTCATTAACGGCAAAGACTGCATAGTGGGCTATCAGGAAGACAAGATCAGGAGCGCGGTGGCACAATGAGCGCAGACCTGGATGCCTTGTACCAGAAGATAAAGGAAGATGCTGAGGCGGGCGGATATCACCTGAACCCGGACACCGAGTTCACGAAGTCCTTAATCGCCGGGCTGATGAAAAACGAGGAACGCTACGGGTACCAGGCTTGTCCGTGCAGGCTGACTCGCGGCGAGAAGGCGCTGGACCTGGATATCATCTGCCCGTGTGACTACCGCGACCCGGACCTGTCGGAGTTCGGCGCGTGCTACTGCGCCCTGTATGTATCTGATGAGATAGCGAGGGGCGAGAAGCGGGCGGTTTCCATACCTGAGCGCAGGCCAGTGGAGCCGTCGGGGCATCACGAGGAAGAGATGGAGCTTGTGTCGCTGAAGGGCCTCCCCTTCCCCGTCTGGCGGTGCAAGGTCTGCGGCTACCTGTGTGCAAGGACTCAGCCGCCCGAGGAGTGCCCCATCTGCAAGGCGAAGAAAGATCGCTTCGAGCGGTTCATCTGACCTCATATGCAAACAGAGTGAAAAGGCCCGGAGTCATCGCGACCCCGGGCCTCATTCTATTTCAGTGGAATGTGTTCGGACTATTTGATCAGTCTGAGGGCGACCGGGTACTCGTAAGCAATACCCTCGTTCGCCTTCATTCCCGCCATGATGCAGAACACGAGGTTCCCAATACCGATCACGGGGAAGAGCAGGAAACCGATCCCTATCGCCGACAGCGCGCCTGCCGCCACCCATGCGATAGCCACTGTAATCTGGAAGTTCAGCGATTCTTTGGCCTGCTGCTCAGCGAAAGGCAGCTTGTCCTTCTGCACGAGCATGACTACCAGCGGAGCAACGAAATAGAACAGTATAGCGCCCAGATGAGCAAGCATTGCCCACGTTTTCTCATCCTTGCTGGGCGATCCGGCGGGCGCCTCAGGGGCGGGTGCCGGAGCCGGTGGTGGCGCCACAGGAGTCGGTTCCTGGGGACTTCCTGGTACCTCAGTTGACATACGATTTCCTCCCTTAGGTCAAATGTAAACTTGAATGCCACTATGAACAAAGGGACAGACTTTCATCCCCTGCTCACCTCATTATCCAGCGTCTGCGAAAAATCCTTCTTTGTGATGCATAATAGTGCAATATCAGGATAACGATTCCAGTATCTCGCTGATGCTCAGTTCCGCTCCTGCGATCACCATATCCGCTGCGCCGTAGTAGATCGTCAGTTTGTCGCCATCCGCGAGCGCCCCGCACGAGAAGACCACGTTCGGCATGAACCCATGTGTTTCGTACTCCGCCTCGGGTTTCATGATCGGCTCCCGACCCCGCGCGATGACCTTGTGCGGCTCATTGAGATCCAGCAGAACCGCGCCGAGACAATAGTGATCGTCCGGCGTCGCTCCGTGATAAATCTCCAGCCAGCCCTTTTCCGTCCTGATCGGGACCGCTCCACCGCCCGTGCGCCCGCTGTCCCAGCTACCCGCCTCGGTGCCGAGCAGAAAATGATGGTCGCCCCAGTGCATAAGATCGGGAGAGTAGGCCACCCACATGTTCAACGATCCCAAGAATCTGGGGACGGGCCTGTGAAGCGCGGCATATCGGCCGTGTACTTTCTCCGGGAATATGCACACATCCAGGTTCTCCGGGCAGAATATGTGACCGAGCTTCTGAAACTCATAGAAATCCGTCGTGGTGGCAAGGCTGACGCATATGCCCGTGGGCGAGACGCTCTTGTAGGCGATGTAGTACGTACCGCCGATCTCGGTGATGCGCGGATCTTCCAATCCAAACGATTCCGATGGCCGGTCTGGGTACAAGCCGGGGTTAGGGTCAACGGTGAACTTGCGGCCGTCCTTGCTGCGAGCCACGCGCAGATGCGAGATGGTGGTAAGGAAAACCTGATCCGGTGTGGCAATCACCCTCGGGTCGCTGAAATCGCACGAGGAATCATCGCGTTTGAACTCCTTGACCACAATGCACGACCCATCTTTGCCGCACTCCAGCACGGGGACTCGCGCGCACCTCTCGTCGCCGATTGCGCGCTCGGCCACCCTAAGAAGCAGGATGGTCTCGCCGCGACAGGATGCAACCCCGGCGTTGAAAACGCAGACGACCTCAAGATCGGGACGCGACGGTTTCACGTCCTCAGGCGTAATCAGCGGATTCTCAGGATAACGATAAACCTTCATGTCATCACCTCTGTGCGGTTTGGCTACTGCTTGTTTCAGCACGAAACGCCATTCTCCTGCCATTTACGATATCCAAAATATTGTCACCGGTATTATTACCAGTTTTTCGCTTTCTTGCACAAAACCTCATTGACAGCATGGTCGCACTCGAATACACTATGTATCATAGCGGTGTGCGACTTGCATTTGTTGCCGCCGCTGCATTCGGCAGGGGGCCTGACTGACAAGTCACACACAGCTCTGCAATCGAGTTTTAGTGAATGATAGGTCGCAGGACGTTCGAGCGTCCAGACCGCATTTGGGAGTACGGCATGAAAAAGTCTTTACTGTTCTGGAGATTAGTGGCATCAATCTCGCTTGTCCTTCTATTGTTGGGAGGGATGGCGAATGCTGCGACTGTGCAAGTGCGGTTCTGGTCGTTGGAATCGCCGGTCTTAGTTGATCGAGACGTTCCGACGGGAATGTCGCCCGCAGAAGCAGCAGTCCGTGCTCTTGTTGCGGGTCCGATTCAGCCTGAAACGAATATGGGGATCAGTTCAAGGATCCCTGCCGGGGTCTCCATCAACAATCTGGTGATAACAAGTGATTCGGTCGAAGTTGATCTGTCGAAGGAAATCCTTGTCGGACTGAACGAGGCGGCCCTGGAGGCCATCTTCAACCAGTTCAGGACAACTCTCGGCGATTTTCCGGCGATCTCGACGATCAAACTCACATACAACGGCAAACTGCTATCATCCTATCTGGCGCCTGCACCGGAAGTATCCAGCCTCCCGGATATTCAGACACCTGCGCCTATCGTCGGCGCGGTTGGTCTCAGCGGCAAGAAGATATCTGTCGGGCCATCCCACGGAAAGTACTGGGTTGGCTGGTGGGGCTGGCAGCGCTCAGATCCTTGCGGATTCGGTGAAGCTGTTCTCGAAGACACAAACAGCGTGCGGCTGGTACAATATCTCAAGCAATACCTAACACAGGACGGGGCGACATTCATCTGTCCTAGGCAGCTAGATGAGAGCGCCGGCGCCGGTTACAACGGTGATACCGGCCTGCCCTGGTGGAAGATGTGCGCGCAGACCTGGCTTCATAACATAGGCGCACCCACCAGCGTATGGGCGTCTTCCTCAGGCAACACCGGCGCCGACACTGCGACGGACCGATCCGGTGATGACATTCGTGCCCGGCCTCTGTGGGCGGACTACAATAATGCCGACATCTACATCGCACACCATACCAACGCCGGTGGCGGCGGCACGGCGACCGGAACCGAAACCTACTATGACAGCGCGATGGAACACCCGGCGTGGGTAAGCGCCAGCACAACCCTGGCAACCCAGGTGCAGAATAACGTGGTGGCGGCCATTCAAAGCACGTATGACAGCAGTTGGATCTCTCACGGCACACCTGTCAAAGACTCAGCCGGCGCTTTTGGCGAGATTCGCATTCCAAACCGGCCCGCGTGCCTGATCGAGCTTGCTTTCCATGACGACTGCGCCAGGGATGCTTCTTACCTCACCGACAACTTCTTCCGTTCAGTGGCTGAGTGGGGACTGTACAAAGGTATATGCACCTACTTCGGCAACACCCCGACGTGGGACAAATATTCCTGTGAATTCGTCAGCCACGATATCCCCGCCGCCATGACGGTTGGCCAGCGTTATACCGTACACGTCACGATGAGAAACAGGGGCGTGCTCTGGAATGACGCCAGGTCATTTCACCTTGGGGCGGTAGGAGAATCCGATCCATTCAGCGCCACTACCAGGCAGACGATCACCGGCGAGGTGGGTCCGGGTTCGACCTATGCCTTCACCTATACCTTGAGAGCGCCATTGGCCCTGGGGACTTACTCCACCGATTGGCAGATGCTCAGGGACGGCTTCCAATGGTTTGGTCCTACAGTCTCCCAGACGATAGTAGTCACCGGCACCCCGGATACCGAAGCCCCGACCGTACCCACCGGTTTGTCGGCTACCGCGATCAACGAAATGCGTTGCGACCTATCATGGACAGCCTCAACGGACGACAGAGGGGTTATCGGCTATAACATCTACCGGAATAATGTGAAGATTGGCACAAGCGCGACTACATCCTACTCGGACGTAACTTGCCAGCCCAGCACTACCTACACATACGAGGTCGCTGCTTACGATGACTTTACAAATGAATCGGGCAGGAGTCTCCCTGCTCAGGCTACTACGCCTGCTCCCTCGCCGCCCACTACTCCGCAGAACCTGCATGGCACCGGATCAACAACCAGTACCATTTCAATGGCATGGAACGCATCTACGGACAATCTGGGCGTGGTAGGCTACAGAGTCTTCCGGAACGGCGTTCAGGTAGGCACAACCACGGGCGTCAGTTACACCGACACCGGTCTGAATTACAGCTCATCGTACAACTATCAGGTTGACGCATATGATGCCGTACCCAGCTACTCGGCGAAGAGCACGACGGTGGCGATGAGTACGCCGACTCCGTCCTTCTACACATGGATACAAACGACCAGCAACGCAGATGCCTACATCCGAAGTGGCAGCCCCACTACCGCCGGCGGCACTGGTGGCATACAGTCGGGCTGGAGTTCGACCGCAAGTATAGCTATCCGACGCGGTTTGGTACGGTGGGATATGACCGGCGCTCCGGCCCAGGCCGCAATCGTCAGTGCATCCAACAGCGTTCGGGTCAAACTATACTGTTACACCCGCTCGGTCAACACCGCCACCGACATCTATCTCAACAAGGTAAATGCTGACTGGACCGAGGCCGGTGCAACCTGGAATACGAGCAACGCCGCCTATGACCAGTTGTTCGCGACCACCAGTGTCACGGCGGTTGGAGACTATACGTGGTATTGGAATGGAAGCACGCTAGGCCTGCCATTACAGAACAAGGGCGTGATCGTGCGGAACCAGAATGAGACGACGGCCAACCCCAAGATATTCAATGACAGGGAAAACGTGGGCGTCCCGACCATACCGGCAGCCCTTCCTCCTCGGTTGGAAGTTGACTACTACGATATCGTCGCTCCAGTGAGCTGCAGCATAAACATCAACAGCAGCGCTGTATATACCACATACCCAACCGTCACGCTAGCTCTGTCGGCATCCGACTTCCCAAGCGGCATGTCCCAGATGCAGTTCAGCGCCGATGGTACCACCTACTCGACACCAGAGGCCTATGCCACGAGCAAGAGCTATACGCTGAGCGGCGAAGGGCTGAAGACTGTATATGTGAAGTTCAAGGACATTTCAGGCAACTGGTCAGCTCCGGTATCGGATACGATAATACTCGATACCGTTCCTCCGACCGGCACCATCAAGATCAACGACGGCGTGGCCTATGCGACCTCTAGCTCTGTGACGCTGACCTTGTCTTCCGTGGATGCCGTGCAGATGCAGTTCTGCAACGCAAACGGTACGTGGAGTAGCTGGGAGGCTTACGCGACGAGTAAGAGCTGGTCGCTGAGCGCCGGTGATGGCGACAAGACCGTGTATGTCCACTTCAAGGATGCCGCCGGTAACGCATCGTCCGAAACGATCAGTGACGACATAACAGTGGACACGGCAGCGCCGACCATAAGCATCGGAGCACCTTCGGTAACGTCTACCGCAGGCGGGCCGGTGACCTACGAGATCACGTACAGCGGAGCCAACGCAATAACACTTGCGGACGGTAACATAACGCTGAACAAGGGCCTGACTGCTGACGCCGGATCGGTGGTTGTAAGCGGAACAGATCTGACGACTCGGACCGTGACCATTTCGGGCATCACCGGCACTGGAACTCTCGGTATCTCGATAGCTGCGGAGACAGCCAGCGACAATGCTGGAAACACCGCAGCGGCTGCCGGACCGAGCGCCACGTTCGATGTGGTCAAGCTGCAATCGTATACGCTGATTAACAAAGCGACGACGGACGAGATCATGGTTGACGCAGCCGGTAAGTTCCTGTTCACGGTCTTGGGCAAGGTCACGCCGATTGACGTAAACAGCTTCTCCGTTGACGACGGATCCAACAAGCCTGTGACGGTCATCTTTGCAGGACACGGATTCACGAGCGTTGACTACGTATCCGCGACAGGAACACTGGACGTGAGCAATCCGGCGCTGCCGGTTCTCACCGCACAAGTAGTAAAAAAACTGAACTAAATACAGACATAGCGACGATAGAATAGAGGTATCGCAGAGGGCCGATCTCCATATCGGCCCTCTCTTCTTGTCTTCGGATGACATCCTGCTGCACCGAATGAAACACCGTTGTCCACAGTGATTGCAGGTTCATCTCGCCATTCCCAGACCCCGAAAATTTACGGTAGGTATTATTACCTGTTTTTCGCGCCTTGTGCGTAATGACGGATTGACAGACCGAGTTTCCTGCAATAAACTGATAGCATAGCGGTGTGTAACCGGTTGGGGTTGCCGCCGTTTGTCGGGCAGGGGAATAATAACCATACGGGACGCCACTGGAGGGCCTCACAATGAAGTATCGCGGTTCACGTCTGGCGATCGCTGCACTACTGATGATGCTGTGTTTTGCATTGTCGGCAGTCGCGGCACACTCTGCGATCGTAGTATACCTGGATGAGTACGGTGCGCAATCCGGCTACCAGGATCCGAATGCTTACGACGCAATGTCCGCACTAACAGCTCTTGCTTCACCGCCCAAAATGGAAGTGGCAGGCAAGGCGCTAAACTCCGGTATCCTGCCAGGGACCAAAGTCCTAGGCATTAAAACCGTGGGCGACACAACTATTATTGATTTCTCAATCGAGATCATCGGCGCCGGACTTAACGAAGCGCGGATGTCTGCGATCTTTGACCAGGTGAAAAGCACTCTTTTTCAGTTCGGCTTCCAGGGAAATATAAGGGTTGATGCTGCTGGTAAGCCCCTGAGTGACTATGTGCCTGTAGTCAAGTCTGTAGAACCAAGTCCGGAAGCCCTCCGTGATCTGACTCTCAGATCCCCGGGATCGAGTGCGCCGATCGTGGGCGTTGGTCTCGGCGCGAGGAAAATTACTGTCTCCCCCGGACATGGCTGGATGTGGAACGGGAGCGGCTGGCATACACAACGCCCGGTCTACTGCTCACCTCTGAACGAAGAGGATTTCCACACTCTGGAGATTTGCCAGTACCTGGAAACCTATCTGGCCCAGGACGGCGCTACCGTCAAGATGGTTCGATGTACGGACAAGAACTACGGAAACACGACAACATATAGCGTCAATCACCCGTGGTGGCAGATGGGCGCGGAGTATTGGCTCAAGGAAATCGGCTACCCATGTTCAGTCTACGGACCGGACGGCTGCAACCTGGGATCGGGCACTACGGATAGCGGCAACGACATTACATCGAGGCCTCTTGCTTCCGACTACGATGCCTCGGACATCTACCTTTCCGTACATACAAACGGCTACACTGGTGACTGTACCGGGAGCTGCCCAACCGGCACCGCTACCTACTATGATGCCAGTTCTACGCATGCAGCATATGGCACAGTGAGCCATAATCTGGCCACTGCGGTCCACAACGCGATGATAGATGCTGTCCACACCAAGTACTCTGACAGCGGGTGGAGCAGCCGAGGTGTATTCGATTCGAACGGCGCTTACGGCGAAATCCGCGTTCCTTCGCGAGCAGCAATCCTGGCTGAACTTGCATTCCACGATTCATGTGACACGGATGCAGTGAAACTCCGGGACAATTTCTTCCGCTCCACGCTCATGTGGTCAATGTACAAGGGCGTTTGCGACTACTTCGGCACAACCCCGACATGGGATTATTATTCCTGTGAAGTCGTCAGCAATGATATCCCGACTTCGATGAGCGTAGGGGAAAATCGCATAGTCCATGTTACTCTGCGAAACAGGGGCGTACTCTGGAATGACGCAAAGTCATTCCACTTGGGCGCGGTCGGTGATTCCGATCCGTTCACGACAACCACCCGCCAGACTATCTCCGGCGAGGTTGGTCCGAACACCACCTATACCTATACATTCAATCTGAAGGCGCCGAACGCGGTTGGGACATTCACAACCGATTGGCGAATGATTCGCGATGGGTATACGTGGTTTGGCCCGACGATCACCCAGAATATCGTGGTCACCGGCGTGCCGGACAACGAAGCGCCCAGCGTACCGGCCAATCTCTCCGGCATCTCGACCTCCCCGGTCCGCATCAACCTGACCTGGGACGCTTCGACCGACAACATCGGCATCGGCGGATACAATATCTACCGCGACAACGTTAAGATCGGGTCGAGCGCTACCACCAGCTACTCGGACGCCACCTGCGCTGCGAACACAACGTACTCATACGAGGTCACCGCATACGACGCCGTGCCGAACGAATCCGGCAGAAGCGTGCCAGCGGTAGTCACCTCGCAGGCAGGCGACACATCGCCGCCGACCGTTCCGACCAACTTCAAGGCGACCGGCTTCAGTATGACTCAGATAGACCTGTCGTGGACGGCATCAACGGACAACGTCGCTGTCACCGGCTACAAAATATACCGAAACGGCGCGTATCTAGCCAGCACGACAGGTACGAGCTACTCTAACACCGGCTTATCTCAGGGCCAGACCAACACATATACGGTTTCCGCATATGATGCGGCTGCCAATGAGTCTGCCCAAAGCGCATCGTCAACAGCTACTAGTTGGCTGCTTGTCTACCAGGATGGTTTCCCGGATACCGGCCAGTGGGTTGCCGACACGGTGGCGGATACTACTGTTCGCGGCGGCGCATACGATAGCAGCAAGAATCACGCAACCTACACCGGCGCAGGTACAATCACCACAACCGCAGGTACATCGGGAACCAATGGCTGCTTCAGCTACCATTCATTGGGTTCATCGTTTACCTCCGGTCGCGTAGAGGCATACTACTACGATTCGTCCGGCACAGCCGCAAGCCGCCAGGGCATTTGGCTCAGGTGCTATAACGGTACGAGTCTTGCCGGTTGGACATATCTGGGGCTCTATTCACCCACAAATTCCGCCACATACCATGCGTCGGCCGGAAACTCCTGGGGCTGGATCAACAACATCATGACTCGACCAACAACTGCCGGATGGCGCAATTTCCGCACAGATATAATGCCGTCCGGGACCGGCGCGGTCAAGTTCTACATTGACGGCGCATTGAAAGCCACTGCGGAACGGTTCACGGCTTTGGACAACTACGGAATCTCCAGAATCTCTATCGGCCAAAATTATAACGTCACTCTGCAGGGCTGGTATGATGACATTCAGTTCTCCGTCCCGGCGCCGAACGCTCCAACCGTAAGCGCACCGTCCTCCGTGACCATCAATAGCATCAGATGGAACTTCACGGACAACGCGGATTCCGAAAACGCCTTCGTACTTCACGATAGCGCTGAAACTCAGAAGGGCGCCGGCGCAAAGAACGCCGCGTATATCACAGAGAGCAGCCTTGCCGCGAACACACTCTACACAAGGCACGTACATGGTAAAAACGGTTCGGCGACAGGTCCCGCATCGGCGGACATGTCCAAGTACACGCTATCCGTTGCGCCCACTACGTCAACCGTCACCTGTGACAAACCTACAAACGTCTGGCAAAGCGATTCTGAGTTCACATTCACCGCAACCGGCGGTTTCGGAGCGGGCAAGGTCCAGTACTACAAGTATGCATGGGATATGTCCGCTTCTCACACCTGGACTGGGACCGAGAATCTGTGGGATGGAGGCGGTGTAGTCTCCACTATAGATCTGGCAGCATCCGACGGCGGAAACTGGTACCTGCATGTCAAGGGCTACAACGCCGAGGGTGTTGAGAACGGCACACTTAACCTTGGTCCGTTCAAGTATGACAACACCGGCCCATCCGCAGCCACAGTCACAGACGAAGGCGCCTACACTCCTTCGACAAGTGAACTCAAGGCGACCATCAGCGCCACCGATGCCGAATCGGGCATAACAGCCTACCAGTATACCATCGGCACAAGCGCAGGCGGAACCGAGATATCCGGCTGGACGCCTTCAGCGACCGCGAACATCACCGCTTCCGACCTGACGCTCTCAGCCGGAAACACCTACTTCATCAGCGGAAAAGCCCAAAACGCTGCAGGCGCCTGGGGCGACCCCGGAAACAGTGACGGCATCGAGGTAGTAGCCGACACCGGAAAGGTTCAGGACGCCAAAAAGAAGGACAACACCGGAAACAAAGTTGCTCTCCTGAACAAGGCCGTAACCGCGAACTTCGGCGATCACCTGTACATCCAGGAGCCTGGAGACGGATTCAGCGGGATCAGAGTAGACAAGGGCGGATTCGCACAGGGCAGCTTCGTAAGCGTAGCCGGTCTGATCAACTCACTGACAAGCGGTGAGCGGATCATCCAGAACGCGACGGTGAAAGCCGGAACAGCAGGCGTGATGCCTCATGCACTGATGCTCTTGAACAAGTACATCGGCGGTGAGAGTCTGAACGACTACACGCCGGGCATAACCGGAACGTATGGCCCAAATAATGTCGGGCTGCTAGTGACCGTCACCGGTAAGCTGACCAAGACCGAGAGCGGATACTGGTTTGTGGACGACGGCTCGACCATGCTGTATGATGCGGTGATTATCGGGATACCGGTGGATACATCACAGCTCAGCGCAGCGAAGAAGGCTGAACTGGCGACCGCAGACAACGTGGTAGTGACAGGCATCTGTCAGCCTGGCACGGTGAACGCGCTGATCGCACCGGTTGTGAAGCTGAGAGGCGACGGGGACATAGTCTATTATCGGTAGATTGACCCGCGCAACTGAATACCAGGAAGGGCCGTCCGAATCGCTTCGGGCGGCCCTTCTCTTTGGTCACGTTCCGATATCGGGACGTTCATTCCTCGGATGAGATGATCTCTCCATCGTAGTTGATGACAGCGTTCTTCACTATCCGGTCAGGCTTGCCCTCCATCTGCACCCGGGCTCGGCCCAGGACATGGAGTTCGCGCTTGGACGACACTTCCAGTATCCAGACTAGTGTACCCGGACCGGCCGGTTCAATGAGAATACCGTGCGGTCGAGAGCCACCGCCGTACTGGCCGCCAACCGTCTCGCCATCTATACGATTGCCATCGTCCTTGATCTTCGCAAGACTGAAAGCGACTTCCATATCGGCCTTCAATCCCTCGATCTCAGGCTCCGGAAGACCGCCCCAGTCGAGTTTCCCTCCACCATTTGTGTACTCAGCGATGTCCCGCCCGTAGTCCGTATCCAGGCTCACAACATCATTTGTGCATACCCGTCCAATCGGCAGAACCTTCGCTGTCCCACGGATGACGTATGCCTTCTTGATCCTGTGGTATGTGATCGTAGCGTTCCCTGGCCCCATGTTCTGGAATCGGTAAGGGCCGCCAAACTCCACGCCGCAGTACTCACCGGGCTTACCGTTGAGCATCATGACCTTCTCGACCTGCGGCTCACCAGGCAAACGGATATCCCCATTCTCCACAGGCTCTGAGTACCAGCGCTCCTCATCATTGTGTGCGCGCGCCTTGCCAAGGATGCGGTAGACATTGCGGTCTGCCAGGTAGTAGATCGCCGCCCGGCCTCTCCCCAACACCTCGAAATGGAAGCCCGGGTGGCAGAATGTGCCGCACGAACACCTAACATGATTTTCGTATCTCCCAACAGTGAGCAGCATTTCGGCGTTCGGATCGGCGTTCAAACTCGCCAGATCAGCATCATAATTGCCCGTCGGAGCATCCACACGCGGCCCGACGAGGTCCACGATAGGCAGGTTCTTCGGAATACTCATCTTGAAGACGGAATCCGCCACCGGCGCATCGTATTCAATCCGCTGAACGGACTCCACCAGTTGCCCGGCCCGATTGTAGGTTTCCGACTTGGCAAGTAGATCGGTGCGCGCATCAGTGAATATCCGCATCCGCGCGCCGTCTGATCCCTTAAGCTCAGTAACCACGCCCTGTCGCCCACCATCCAGGACCACATTGGCCGAGTTGACGATCTTGGCTCCGTTTCCGGCCATCGCTGACCTAAGCGAACCAGGACCGCTGAACAGGTCGAGGTAGGTCATCCCCTCGGCGAGTCCCGGCCAGGCCTCGGAGACGCGAACGGTTACTTTCGCGAGAGGCCCGAATTCCACCGCGATCAACCGGTTGCCGTCGTCGGCAATCTCTTCCCTGCCCTCTATCCGTATCCTGAGACGGTTGACACCCTTCACCCAGCCTTCAAGTTCTCTTCGGTCACCGTTGCCATCAACCGCGAATCCCGTGAAATGCACGGATCCGACCCTCGCCATGGCGTTGGCCATGTCCGCGAGAACGGTATTCTCCTTCTCACGCGGCAGGAGCGCCAGCCCTACTGCCACCATAATTACCGCAAACACTGCTGCTAGACTTGCTCTTCGCATTGTCCATACCCCCTGTGCGCGTGGTTGCCCGGGGGCGAGTGGTAGTTCGTGCGAACGGGTGGTGGCAGCAGCCGTCATCGCGTCTGCCATCAGTCTCTCCCTGAGAGTCGGCGGAACAGGTTCGCCTTCAAGCTGCTCGATCTCGCAACTAAGGCGTGACCACTCCACCGCGTTTGTCCGGCATGCCTCGCACGTCCGCATGTGCCGGCGCATCATCAACCGACCGAAGATACCGAGTTCGCCGTCCAAATAAGCTTTCAGGTTATCGCATTTCATCTTGCACCTCGCCTTGCCCGCACTCGGCGGGCGTCCCGTCATTCACGTTCTCTGTGAATGACCCCCCAAGTACCTTGCGCAGGAATTGGAACGCGCTGCTCATCCTTGACTTGAGTGTACCGGCCGGTATGCCGAGCGCCTCTGCGGCTTCACGATAGCTCAGCCCGTCCAGGTGTACCATGCACACCGCCTCTCGGTACAGATCCGGCAGTCCGTAGACCGCCTCGCGGACCCGGTGCTGCTCGTCGGTCCGACATGCCGCAGCGGATGGATCTTCCCCACCGCCTTCGTCCCGGCCGTCATCCAGTGGCACCGTCTGCAAGACCTTCTTGTCACGATGCCTCAGGAACTGCCGATACGCGATGCCGAAGACCCACGTCTTGAACCGCGACCTGCCCTGGAATGAGCCGACGCTCTGCCAGACGGCGAGGAACGTCTCCTGCGTCAGGTCTTCCGACACAGAGACATCGCCGCACATCCGCAGGATGAAGCGATACACAGGCCGGTGAAGTTCGTCTATGACGACCTCAAACGCCCGGGCATCACCCCGCCGCAGTCCTTCGATTACCGATCGGTCAATCTCTGCCATTCAGTCTCTCAAGTCCACATTATTCACGAGAAACGTGAATCATGCTCAGAAGGCCCTGGATTACTCACTTCGTGAATAACCCAGGCTGGTCAGGAATTGCGCTTTCCGAAGAGTATGTCACCTTTTCGTGTCATTTGGTTCGGTGGATTGCATATATACTTTTCCGGTCACTGCGAGATATATCCTTCTGAGCTTCGAGACAGCCTTCTGCGCCAGATGCGGGTGAGGACACCCGCGCTCCCAGGTAGCGCCGCCGTCTCGGCGGCTACGGAGCGGGTAGCCGGCAGGATGCCGGCGCTACCTATCGAAAATCTCGCTATGGAGTATTTTTCGTTGACACATTACCGCCACTCCTGTTATAGTTTGGTGGGTGGAAGTTATAATAACGCCTATTCCCCGAGAGGGATCGCCGGTGAGACTTATCGCGCCGCACATAACGACGCTGTCAGTCTCACCGCGAATGGACCGAGGATGCTCCGCATTCTCGGGGGAGTGGAAGAACAATATGATCTCAAATATCGAAGCCCTGATTGCCAACCGGTCAGAGGCCGCAGTAGATCTGCTTGCCCGCTTGATATCCTTCCCCAGCACAGTCGGCAACGAACACGACGTCCAGGAGTTCCTCGCACAGCACGTCCGCACGCTCGGTTTCGACGCGACGTTGATGCCCATACACGCCGACATCGAGTCCGACGAGGACTATACGCTCGTGCCGGATCACAAGGGCTATGAAGGCCGCTCCAACCTGGTGTTCACAGTGCCCGGAACCGGTGGCGGCAAGAGCATCATCCTGAACACGCATCTGGACGTGGTCCCAGCTCCCGACGATATGTTCGAGGCGAAGATCGAAGGCGACATCATAAGAGGCCGTGGGGCTTGTGACGCGAAGGGACATGTGGTCACCGCGCTTCTGGCTCTGCGGGCGCTGAAAGACGCCGGTATCAAGCTGAAGGGCGACGTGACAGCCCAGTTCGTGGTGGAGGAAGAGGCAGGCGGAAACGGCGCGCTCTCGGCCATCATTGACTGCCCCAAAGCCGATGGTGTGGTGAACCTGGAGTCAACCGACTTCAAGGTATTCCCCGCCAACCGGGGCGCGGTGTGGTTCGAGCTCACCATCGAGGGCAAGACGACCCACATGGGCCGGTGGCGAAACGGTGTGAGCGCGATTGACGAGATGATGGACGCGATACGCATATTGAAGGACTACGAGCGCAAGCTGGTCGAGGAGTCCAGAGGCGACCCGCTGTTCTGCGACTGCGAGGGCTGCGTGAAGGTGAACGTTGGGCAGATCAAGGGCGGCGACTGGCCGTCCATGGTACCCGGCCAGTGTACGATAGAGGGCGGCGTTGGATTCCTGCCGAACAAGAGCCTTGCCGATATCCGCGCCGAGGTCCGGCAGGCGATAGAGCAGAACGCCAGCCAGTGGACGAAAGATCATTACACCCTGGAGTTCAAGCGGTTGCACAACGCAGCGTACCGGATGGACCCGGATCATCCGCTGGCGCTGACGATGTGCGAGGCCGCGAAGTGCGGATGCGTGGAAACGGAGATCACCGGGTGGACGGCATCGTCTGACGCGCGGCTGTACTGGCACCGTGGCGGCATGCCGACGGTGGTGTTCGGTCCCGGCAGCGTGGCCTTCGCCCACTCGGTAGACGAGCAGATTTCGATAAGCGACATCAAGACCGGCGCGCGCATACTCGCCGAGTTCCTGGTTCGCTGGTGCGGGGTAGATGACGAGTGACACGTGATGAGTGAACTGCCTACCCAAGTCACGTATCACTCATCACTCATCATATTTCGGAGGTTTTCATGGCCGTTAAGATCGCGATCATAGGCGCCGGCAAGTTCGGCGAGGTACATCTGAAGGTATTCAAGCAGCTTGACATGATGGGCGTCGTCGAACTGAAGGCGTTCAGCACCATCAAGCAGTCGGAGATAGACGAGTTTGCGCCGAAGTACGGCGTGAAGGGATATCTGGACTACAAGGAGATGCTGCGGAAGGAAGAGATTGACGGCGTGACGGTCGTCACCCCGGACTTCCTGCACCGTGAAATCGCTGTCTACGCCGCAAACCAGGGCAAGCACATCCTGGTCGAGAAACCGCTGGACGTAACGGTAGACGGCTGCACTGAAATCATCGAGACCGCGAAGAAGAACAATGTTCTGCTTGAGGTGGACTTCCATAAGCGCTTCGACCCGGATCACATTGCGGTGGAAAAGGGCGTGAAAGCCGGCACGCTGGGCGAGATACTCTACTGCAGCGCCTTCATGGAAGACCGAATCGAAATCCCGACTGAGTGGTTCCCGAACTGGGCGCCGAAGGGTTCGCCCGGCTGGTTCCTCGGCAGCCATTTCGTTGATCTGATGCTCTGGATCACCAAGTCCGCGG
Source organism: Armatimonadota bacterium (assembly GCA_025358205.1). GTDB lineage: Bacteria > Armatimonadota > UBA5829 > DTJY01 > DTJY01 > JANYKG01. Next base: position 11,161 of record JANYKG010000076.1, on the reverse strand, counting down.
GCACATCGGTCTACACGTGCGGCAGCAAGAAGACCCTGCTGAATGACTACGGCATTGACATGTACGACTCGGTGAGCGCGCTGATCAAGCTGAAGAACGGCGCGTCGTTTTGCATGGACACATCGTGGATACTCCCGCGCGGCTTCGAGGCGGTGGTGAACCAGGGCATGCGCATCGTTGGCACGAAGGGCGTGTGGGAAGTGGACAGCCAGGATCGTGGCGCGAGATCGTGCTCGGAATCGGAAGGCATGCGCACGTGGAACAACAACTTCATGCGCGAGGAAACGGACAAACAAGGTCGAACAGTGTATAAGGGCTACGGTGTGGACAGCATTGCGGACTTTGCGTACAACGTGGAGTTCCTGCAGCAGGGCGGGAGCATTGCAGAGCTTGCGGGCAAGTACCCGGCAGGCGAGGACGGCCGCGAGGTCACACGAATCTGCGCGGCAATCCACGAGAGCCTGGCGTCTGGCGAGGTAGTTAAGCTGTGAACCGGTCACAATCTGTGACCAGTTCTGATCAATAGACGCTAGACTGACTGCCCGACAACTTGATGTCGCATTTTGCGACATCAAAAGATGAACTTGAGGTCGCAAAATGCGACCTCAAACCTGAGTTTTTGATGTTACAGGTTGTGATATCAAAGCGAGTGAGGCGACGATGACGGAATATTCCCTTGTACCGATAGAGGCTATTGCGCAGACGATCTTCGTCCTTCGTGGACAGAAGGTGATCCTTGATGCCGACCTGGCTCGTCTGTACGGTGTAACCACCAGGCGCCTTAATGAACAGATCAGACGGAACGCAGACCGTTTTCCCACAGATTTCGTGTTTCAATTGAGCGACGAGGAGGCCCTGAACTTGAAGTCGCATTTTGCGACATCAAGTTCAGGACATGGCGGACGTCGGAAGCTGCCATTGGCTTTCACCGAGCATGGTGCGCTCATGGCTGCTTCCGTATTGAGTTCTCCGACCGCCGTGCAGGCGAGTGTTTATGTCGTCCGAGCGTTCATCCGACTGCGCGAATTGCTCGCCGGTCATGCTGAGTTGTCGCAGAAACTCGCCGAACTGGAATCCCGCGTAGATAGTCACGACGAACAGATCAGCGCAGTCATAGAAGCGCTGCGGCAGCTACTCGCTCCGCCGGAGGAAGTACCGCAGCGGCGCATGGGCTTCCGCGTGCAAGATGTCCGCGTCCCCTATATCGTCAATCGGAATAGCCAAAAGGAGAGTCAGTGATGGCAGTACCCAATATTAAGACCGAGCTACCTGGGCCGAACGCCCGGAAGTATATCGAAATGTCCCGACAGTACGAGCCGAACTCCATGTCGGACCAGGTGCCCGCCGTGTGGCAGAGCGCCAAAGGCGTGGTCGTGGAGGACGTGGACGGCAACGTGTTCATTGACTTCACCTCGGGTGTTCTCGTGACGAACATCGGTCACTGCCATCCGAAGCATGTGGCCGCGATCCAGGAACAGGCCGCCGAGGTCATGAACTCCTACGATTTTGTGAACCCGTGGCGCGCCAAACTGGCCAAGAAACTGGTGGAGATCACCGCACCCAATCTCAACAAGGCGTTCATCCTGACCACCGGCGCAGAAGCCACCGAGTCGGCCATAAAAGTCGCCCGCAGGTACACCGGCAAGTACGAGATCATCTCCTTCCACGGCGCCTTCCACGGCCGAACGTACATGGCGATGAGCGTGGGCGGCAAGCAGGGCGTCAAACGGCACTTCGGGCCGATGGTTCCCGGTGTGCTACAGGCGCCGTTCTGCTACTGCTATCGTTGCGTATACGAGCAGAAGTACCCTGAGTGCAACTTCACCTGCCTGCGCTACCTTGACCACCTGCTGGAAACCCAGAGTACAGGGTCAGTAGGCGCGCTGATCACCGAGTCATATCAGGGCGGTGCCGGGTCCATCATCCCGCCAGGCGACTACATGCAGCGCCTGAAGCAGTGGTGCGAAGAGCGCGGTATTCTCTTCATACTGGACGAAGTGCAGTCTTCATTCGGACGAACCGGCAAGATGTTCGCCTACGAGCACTGGGGCATCCAGCCGAACCTGCTCTGCCTGGGCAAGGGCATCGGCAGCGGTGTGCCGATCTCCGCGCTGCTGGGCGAATCCCGCATACTCGATGTTCTGGAACCGGGCAGCATGTCCAGCACCAACGGCGGCAACCCGCTATGCTCCCGCGCCGCGCTGACCTCCATCGAGATCATGGAAGAAGAGAATCTCGTCGCCAAGTCAGAGGATCTGGGCAACAAGATGCTCGCCCGCCTGAACGACATGATGAAAAAGTATGAGATGATCGGCGATGTGCGAAGCATGGGGCTGGTCGCCGGCGTCGAGATAGTGTGCGACAAGGCCAGCAAACAGCCGGATGCGGTGGCAACCCGCAAGATCGTTCAGGAAGCCTTCAAGAAGGGCCTGATTATGATCGCACCGATCGGGTTCCACGGCAACGTGATCCGCATAGCGCCGCCGTTGGTTATCTCCGAAGAGCTTCTCATGAAGGCGCTGGACATCATGGAGGAGTGCGTAAGCGAGCTTTCGGAGTGAGTATGGGAGTTTGGGTGTGTGGGAACCAGTCGCGCTCATTCTGACACTTGGAGATCATTATGTCCGTACCAGATCTGCACGAACGCCTTGAGAAACTGAATGCCATAGTTGACCCAAGCCACGTGAGCCGGAGCGAGAAGCTCATGGAGGACAGTCTGCTGTTCAGGCCTATCGAGCGGTTCCCGTTCATCAACACCTCACCGGCGCAGGGCTGGCAGGGGTTCCCCTACTCCGAGGCGTTCTATGACATGGAGATGATGCTGGTCAACGAACTGGCCTCGCCGTTCCAGGGCGCGTGCAACCGGGACGACCGCATGTATACCATCCGCGCGAATTACGGGGTCGGCACAGTAGCGTCACTGTTCGGCTGCGAAGTCTCACTCACCATGAACAACATGCCCTGGTGTGAGCCGCTATCCGAGAAGGAACTCTTGGGAGTCCTGGACCAAGGAGTACCCGCTCTGACCGCCGGATTGGGCGCGCGGGTCTTCGAGACCGAGAGGTTCTACGTCGAAACGCTTGCCAAGTATCCTAACCTCAAGGAGACCGTTCACACCTACGTCTGCGATACCCAGGGTCCGTTCGATATCGCGCACCTGGTGATGGGCCACCGCATCTACACCGAGATCTACGACAACCCGGAGCTGGTACACCGACTCCTGGACATCTGCACGGAGACCTACATCGCCTTCACAAATGCGCAAAAGGAGATCACCGGCGAGGGCAACGACTGGCATTTCCATTCTGCAAACAAGATCAGGGGCGGCGTGCGCGTCTGCGAGGATTCACCCACGAACCTGTCGCCGACATCATATCTGGAGTTCTGCCGCCCATACAATGAGCGCGTGCTGGCTGCCTTCAACGGTGGATGGATACACTACTGCGGGAACGGCAAGCAGATGCTGCCGCACATACTGGACACCCCCGGCGTGACGGCGGTCAACTTCGGCAACCCTGAGATGCAGGATATACATGCGCTTTTCGACGCGGCCAGCCCGAAGAAGATCGGCATCGTCACATGGGTAATACCGTTCACGCCAGAGGACGCCGCGCACATCACCACCGGCATCACCCTCGCCGGTCGAGATGCACACCGCCTTTGCCTGGCTAACTAGGACATTGCTGTCTCGATGATATTTCATGTTGCAATCATTACATCATGATGGTATAATGTAATCGGACATCCCGAGAGCATGGAGGATAGGCCGATGGTACGCACTCAACTGCAACTGGACAACACAACCTACGACGCGATCAGGGCACGAGCTCATCAGGAGCGCAGGTCCATGTCCGCAGTCGTCCGGGAAATCCTACATGAGCATCTATCGGGCCAATGCCGTACTGCACGGCCAAAACCGAAGATGCTATCGTTCATCGGTTCCGGCAATTCCGGTCTGACCGATGTATCAGTACGACATGACGAATACCTGGCAGAGGATTTCCGATGATCTTTCTGGATACCTCGGGCATATACGCGCTGACAGACCATACGGACACAAAGCATACAGAGGCTGTGGGTATGTATAAGGCTGCGGTCGAGAGAGACGAGGAGATCATCATTCACAGCTACGTGTTGGTGGAATCCGCTGCACTGATTCAGAGTAGAATCGGATCAAGCGTATCACTTAACTTTCTCAAGGACGCGGAAACATTCACGGTGATCTGGGTAGACCGGGCATTGCATGATTCCGCAGTACGTTACCTGAGCACACAAGGATCGTCCAGACTCAGTCTGGTAGATGCCGTCAGTTTCCAGGTCATGGCGGATATGGGCATCACGCAGTATCTGGGTTTCGACAAACATTTCTCCGATGCAGGCTTCTCTCAGTTCTCTGTCTAACTTCCATTTGGGCTTCTTCGCCCTTGGAGGTAGACCATGAGACTCATCTTTCTCTTTCTCGCTATCACCATGCTATTCTGTGTCATTGGCACATCCAACGGGCAGGATACCACGACCACGGGCCTCTTCAACGTCCGCGATTACGGCGCTAAGGGTGACGGAAAGACCGACGACACTGCGGCGTTTCAGACCGCGATGGATGCTTGCGGCAAGTCGGGCGGCGGAGTCGTCACCGTCACAGCGGGCAAGTATCTCATCAAGACGCACCTCGCCATTCCGCAGGCAGTGACCCTTGAAGGAACCTGGCGCGCACCTGCCAGCGTCTCGGAGTACCATGATCCGAAAGACCCCAATGGCGGCCCCAAGCTGACTGGGAGCGTGCTCCTTGCGGTAGAAGGCGCGGGCAAACCCGGCGGCACACCGTTCATCACGCTGGACAGGACATCTACACTTAAGGGAGTCACCGTCTTCTATCCCGAACAGACGAAGACCAACCCGCCAATCGCCTACCCCTGGTGCGTTGCCACCATCGGCGCGGACAACTGCTCGATCATTGACTGCTTCCTGGTCAACCCCTACCAGGCCGTGGATTTCGGCACGCATGTCTCCGGTCGGCACTACATCAACGGGCTGTACGCGCAGCCGCTGTACAAGGGCCTGTACATAGACTATTGCATTGACATTGGCAGGATCGAGAACATCCACTTCTGGCCGTTCTGGACCGCCGCCGATGCCGACAGCCCTATCGGCAAGTTCATGCTGGAGAAGGGCGAGGCGTTCATCTTCGGGCGGAGCGACTGGCAGTACGTCACCAACTGCTTCTGCATCAGCTACCACGTCGGCATGCACTTTATCAAGGGCGCGGGAAGCGGGGCATACCAGGGCGCAGGTAACTACCTGCTGACCCAAAGCGGTGCGGACGCCTGCGACATGGCCGTACTGGTTGATGAGACGCAGCCGCACTCCGGTATCAGCTTCTCAAACTCCCAGCTCTTCGGCGATATCATCGTGAAGGACACCAACAACGGCATGATCCGGTTCACAGGCTGCGGGCTGTTCGGCAGCCAGCACGACAAGAACGGCGTCGCCATCGCGGACATCGCGGGCAACGGCAGAGTCTCGTTCGACAACTGCCACTTCTACTGCATCTTCCGCGAGTTGAAGACCCCTAAGAACATGATACGCGTGCGTAGCGGACGGATATCCATCACGGACAGCCTGTTCGTGAACTACTGGAACGCGCCGTACAGCAACAACCCCATTCTTCTGGAACCCAAGGTGAAGGCGGCCATAATAGCGAACAACGAGTTCTACGGCAAGGGCACAATCGCGAACCACGCGCTGGGCAAGACCGCAATCGCGAACAACATAGACGAGACCGATACCAAACCCTATCCGCTGTGGAAGCCACCGGCACGAATCAAGGAAGCGCCGGGGACGATAGTAGTGGATGACTCCGACGGCGACCCGCTGGTCACATTTACCTCAGGCTGGACGCTGGTGGAGAACACCTACGACCTGGATCTGGGCTACTACCGAGGCACGCACTGGGCGTGGAAGGGCGACGGCAAGGAAACAGCCACGTTCCGCCCGGTCGTTCCGAAGGGCGGGGTCTACATGGTGTACGCATACTTCGGGCAGGACATAGCCGCAGACCACGCCAGTGACGCGCCCGTGACCATCAAGGCTGCGGACGGAACGCACTCCGCAAAGGTCAACACAAAGATCAAGACCGGGGCGTGGATTAAGCTCGGCGAGTTCCGCTTCAACGCAGGTCGTGGCGTCGAGATAGTCTTCAGCAACAATGCTGATGGCAACGTTATCGGCGACGCCGTGAAACTGGTTCCCGCTTCCAAGTAATCCCCTTCTGTTCAAGGCTCGCGCTCAGCTACAGCGCGGGCCTTGTGTTTCCACACAAAACCGGCAAATCCATCAGGTTCATTACCTCGCAAATATGGCACAATACCCGCGGAGAGAGTGTAGCTCGATAAAGGCAAACCACGGGAAACTGTGGGGCGCAAAGCCATGGGTCTGTACCTCGTTTGCACGGAACCGCGCGGACTACCCGCATGAAGGCAAATAGAGGATGATCGCTAGGCTGCCGAAGCGTACCCGCCGGCCCGCATTATTCACGAAGAACGTGAATAATGCTCAGAAGGCCCTGCATTATGCGAGACGTGCATGATGCAGGCTATATCAAAACGGCGAGGAAACATTTGGACGGCAGTCTGTTCTTACGAGCAGGAATCGCCGATATACTATATTGGAGATAGCAGGCGATGCGAACATCTGGATTTGCCGGCATAGCATTTGGCCTCTTTTGGCTGGTTCTGCTGGTTGTTTTCTCATCAGGACTAAATACCGTTAGCCAACTAGCCATCTACGCGCTTCTTGTGGCGTTCATTGGCTTCAGGCGCGCGCACGTCATCCAGTGGGATGACGGATCAGCGGCCATGCGGGCGCTCACCTTCGGCGCGGCGATCAATTTTGGAGGTCTCGGCGGCGCTCTAGTGGGCGCACTATCCGTGTTTGCACAAAACATGGACAAGCAGACCAGCATGCCGTCTCGCGAACTCATCACCAAAACCGCACTGGCAGCAATTGCAGGCGCCGCTGCCGGAGCAGTACACACGCTGGTTTACGTCACTTCACCTTACAGCCTGATCACCCACATCCTGGCGCTCATGGCCGCAGCATTAACGTACGTGCTGGTTTCGGCAGCCGCTCACTTCATCGCCAGTTCAATGGAAGGTCTTACCGCCGCCGCGAAGAAGGCGCTCACAAACAACAGCTATTCCCAAGATTTGGCGATAGGCTTTGCGCTGGCAGCCCTCGTCAGAATCATCCATTCCGAGATGAACACCATGCCGATCCTGCTCGCACTGCCGGCGGTCTATCTTGCGCGACAGCTCTTTGGCGCTCAGATGCCGACAGCCATTATACAGGCTAACTGTGCGCAAGACATGTCTAACGTCTATCAGTCCGCCATGCAGGCGTTGGTATCCGCTATCGACGCCCGAGACCGATTCACCCGCATGCATACAGCCAACGTGGGAATGTTGGCACAGGCAATAGGCCGCAGAATGGGCCTATCTGAACAGGATATGGACTGTCTGGAAACCGCTTGTCTGTTCCACGACATCGGGAAACTGTGGATTCCTGAACACATTTTGCTCAAACCCGGAAAGCTCGACCAGAAACAACTGGCCAAGATACAGTGCCACCCCGCACTGGGGCAGCGAATACTGGACACCGTAAGCTTCCCCTACCCCGTCGGCGAGATAGTTCGCGGTCACCACGAACGATGGGACGGCGCGGGCTACCCGGATCATCTCAAGGGCACGGATATACCGCTGGGCGCCAGAATCCTGTGCTTGGCAGACGTGTTCGACGCGATGATGTCCAAACGTCTGTACCGACCGAGCAACGATCTTACGGAGACGCTGAAGTACGTTCACAGCTCGGCTGGGATACACTTCGATCCCGATGTAGTAAGCGCGCTGGATGAGGCTATCAGACACGATGAACTGCCGGATGCCTACAGAAACGCGGCGTTGAGTTGCATCAAACTTGAGGCGAATAGCGCTTCCGATGAGCTTTCCAACAACCCGGCTGATGAAGCCTCCGTGCTTGGAAGTGAGTTTGTGGCTGTATTCGAGATAGCGCAGATTGCCGGAAGTTCACTGGAATTAAACCAGGTGCTGGACCGTTTGGCAGACAAGATCAAGGGCATGATATCCTGCTCCACATGCACGATATTCATGCGCAACCCGGACTCCGACAAGCTTGCGGTGGCGGCTGTGACGGGAGAAAACGAGCCGTACTTCAACGGTGCGGTTACCACACTTGGCCGAGGACAAACCGGCATGGTGGCGGAGACCGGCAGAGGTATCATTGCCGACTATGATAGTCGGGATATCAGCAATCCAAAGCTGATGAAGTCAGGGACCAGGTCGTCCAGTTGGGTTACGCCAATCAGTATAATGGTAGTCCCCATCGCCACGGATGAATCTGGAATTATTGGCACGATAAACCTGTACCACTCCAAGAGTGTGTTCTCCGAAGAAGACATGCTGCTGCTTAGCGCTGTGGCGCCGGAAGTGGGCAAGGCCCTCCAGAAGGCTTTGATATTCCAACAGAACTCGGAATCGGCTGTTACTGATGTGATGACCGGATTGCACAATGCGCGGTATCTCGCCGCTCATCTGGAAGACGAAGTGAAGACCGCCAAACGGCTAGACAGGCCGGTGACCGTAGTTTGCATGGATGTGGACTACTTCAAGAACGTCAACGATACGCTCGGCCACCAGCAGGGCGACCAGGTGCTGAGAGATATGGCAGACATATTTCGCGAACAAATTCGCGAGGGTGACATCGTGTGCCGATATGGCGGCGACGAATTCGTGGTCATTCTCCCCGGTTCCACGCGCATAGAGTCGCTTATGACCAAGCGGCGGATAGAAGTAGCGGTGGATGCTCTGCCTGCTTACGGCAGCGGGGCCACACAGGTACAGGTGGGCATCAGTATAGGCATAGCTACTTACCCGGAAGACGGTAATGACTCAGCCGCCCTCCTTGCCCGCGCAGATGCCAACATGTACTCGGCAAAGAAAATTAAGAAAAAGTCTGCCGCGTAACAATCGGAGGCGCGAGTATCACTTCTTCTCCGGCTTGATCCCCAGAGCCTTTTCTCGCTCAGGAGAGCGGAACGGCAGACCCACAGGCCCGCCGAGGTTCATCGTACGCGTATTCCCGTTCTGTTCCACCTCCAGTGTCAGGTTGTACTTATCCGCCATGTAGTCACCTGCGGGGTATAGTAATTCCTCTCCGTCCGGGACCCCACGCTCCATCCGGCGACATGGTTCGTGTTTCCTCACTACCTTCATCACGAGATTGGCAACACTCTGGTCGTCATACGGGAACGGGTCCGGCTCCGGCATTTGGAACGGGCACTTCCTCACGGAGTTAGCCTCGACTTCATTGTATTGAGAGATCAGATAGCCAACATACGCAGGATGAAGACCTGTCATCCTTAGCCCTTCTGCAGTCTGCGCCCGCGCCTTCTCCCCACTGGTCAAGGAAGCATATAGCATCCACATATCCTTGTACGACGGTGTGCCGTAGGCGTCCAGAATCGCGAACTCCGGATCAAGACTTATCCACTCGCCGTCCTGACCTCGTTCCAGCGCCAACACCGTCAGATAGTCGTCCAGATATACTCCGTCGCCGTCCAGTTTCGCTCTCAATTGTCCCAGGAAACTCTCCGAAACAAGGTTCTTGTGATGGAAAGGCCACTCAGATGCCGTGCCAATGATAAGCTTGTCCTTCTCGTTTATATTCCAGACAAAACCGGACCCCTGAAATCCCGCAAGGTTGTAGTCGAGGCCACGCAAGACTTCTCCAAGAGTCGTGTCTTTCTTGAACAGCTTTTCCGGCGATAAGGATTTCCTGTGGCTCTCGAAGTCCTCACAGACGATGGCATATCCACTGGCCTTCGATAGTGCAGCAAGAAGGCTGCCACATGTGATGCTCTTCCTGTCCTTCGGCTCCTCCAGACTGATCTTCGTCTGGAGTGCAGCCACATCCTTTGAGTCCTTGCTTCCAAGTTCCGGCCACTCACCCTCAGGACGATCGTACTGAGGTGCGTTCGGCTGCGAGGGCGGCTTCGGCATTTCGGCAAGGTCTTCCGCAGGCACGTACTGCGAAATGGAGCCTAGCAGATAGCTGTTCGCCATGCCGTAGCTCCTGTCACCGCTCGGAGGAATGCCAACCGTCATTTCTATATTGGGCGCGTCCGTGTCGGTTGAAAGATCAACCACTAGTCCGCATTTCTTCAGTTCTTCCGCGGTCAATGGGGCGCTCTTCGCGTTTGAGGCCTGGTATGCATCTTTGAATAGACCCTCAAGGAGCGGACGCATGGTCAGCGACGCGCTCTCCAGGTTTAGCTTGAGGGCAGTCCCTGACATGACGAGGTTCTTCGCGTCCGGACCGAGGGCCGACAACATCCCGCCCAGCCCCGAGCCGACCGTCCGGTAAATATCTTTGGATTGCCCGTCTCCGGCGGTAGCCTTGGCCTTGCACGCAGCCTCCCAATCCCAGTCCGCTTTGGCCGTGTCCGCTGCTGCCCTTGCCTTGAAGAAGTCTTCGAGTTCCCTCCGGCGCTTCATGTCTCGCCAGACGCGGTAGACGGTGTTCTCCCCTACCCGTTCTTTGCTGAGCAGTAGATGGGTGCTTGCGGCGATCGTCTGCAGCAGTTTTCCGAGCGGCATGTCTTTCACGCAGATCGTGACCGGAATGTCGCGTACCTGCCAATCCCGACCGTCCGTGCCGGCGCGTATGGCAACGCCAGTCGTCTCCGTCAGCCGGTCTAGGGCAGCGTGCAGACGCATGTTCACGCACTCAATGGAGACTGATTGGGCGAGACGAGGATCCTGAGGCTGGTCCTTCTGTGCGTCGGAGATACTTGGGCATGACGCGGACAAGAACGTGATGGCTGCGAAGACGAGGAGATTGAAACGCAAGTGACACCTCCATGGCTGGTATGTAATCGTGCAATAGCTTCACTGATATGACGACAGCGGGCCGCAGAAGGTTGCTGCTTTGAGCTGTAATAATGCCCGAACGGGTGTGTCAAGTAAACTGTGCTTCTGCCCTCACCGGTCGTGTCAGGCAACGACGTGTTTGACCCGGTCCGGGAAGAACACCGCCAGTTGCGCCAGTATCTGCCCCCAGTTGGGCACCCGCATCGTCCACTTGCGGG
>JANYKG010000058.1 GCA_025358205.1 Armatimonadota bacterium | reverse complement strand
CAGCTGGCGAAGGTTTTGAGTGTGTACATTTGAAAAGATGCTCCAAGTTTCGTAGACTTGTTCTGATGAAGGATCAATCAAACGAAACGGAGGAGCATCGATGACAAGTATAACGCTGAAGGAAGTACTCAGGCAAACACGAGATCTGGTGAGCGATCCGGAGGATCGGCTGTATGGCGACCTGGATTCAGCTATGGCAGATGCGATCACGTGCATGTTCGAGAGGTTGGCGCTTTCGGAAGTAGAGAAGCGCTCAGGAGTACGCATCTACGAGCGCAGCGACACAAGGGGCGACTACCGGAATGGATACCGGACAAGGGATGTGCAGACGACCTTCACGACAGTGACGATCAGGATACCCAGGCTCAGAGGCCAAGGTTACGTACCGAGCTTTCTTGAGCCTGGGCATAGGGCGATAGCACAAGTAGAAGACTGGGTCAGCAAAGCGTTTCTGGTTGGGCTGCACAGAGCAGACATCATCCGGTTCATGGAACAGATTACGGGATTCAGGCCATCTGATAAGCTGATCAAGCGAGTTCAGGAGGACCTGGACAGGCAGTGCAAAGCATTCAAAGAGCGTGAGCTTGAAGGGAAGTACGAGTATCTGTTCCTGGATGCGGCGTGGGTGAAAGATATCGTAGGAGTGAATGGGAGCCGGGTGTGCGTTCTGACAGCAGTCGGGATCACGGAGAGCGGAGAGAAAGAGATACTGGGGTTTGAGAGAAGCCCGAGGGAGAGTTAATCATACTGGCGGGGATTTCTCACACGGTTGAAAGATAGAGGAGTTGACCCCGGTCGTCTCAGGCTGGTGATCTCTGATGAGCATAAGGGGATCATGGCAGCGGTAGGCGAAGTATTTGGCGATGTACCACACCAGTTATGCTGGGCGCACAGAGTGAGAAACATCCTGAAAGCGACGCAGAAGATCGACCGCCATGAACTGGTGGATGGACTGAGGACCATATACAAGGCTTCACACAAGGAAGCGGCAAAGGCTGCGTTCAGGGCATTCAGAGTGAGATGGACGGAGAAGTATCCATCGGTGGTAGCCTGCCTTGCTGAAGACCTTGGCTATCTGCTGTGCATGTATGACGAGCCTGAGCTGAGACGCAAATACCTGCGGACGAGTAACCCGATAGAGCGAGTCTTTCTGGAGCTTAGGAGACGGCGGTTCGGGTGTGGAGCGTTCGCCAACAGGCAGCAATCGGAGCGGATCGTCTTCGGGGTGTTCTTGTGGCAGAACGATATCTGGAAGGGCAAAGACATCTGGCAGGCGCGGGCGAGGAAAGCAAAGCGGCCGAAGACCAGGAAACTGGCCGCATGACACGGAAAGAGACAAGTCTCGGGGCAGGGGCTAAAAACAAAGTACACACTCCAGCAGGAATGACCTGACGAGCATTAAGGGTAGGACATTCCATGGCATATGTGGTAGAATGACGCAAGTCGTTGGCGCGGACCGGGTTTTCGCGCCGAAAAGGGCGAGGATTCCCCAATCATGGGGCCGTCCTGGTATTTAGCGACACCATATCAATGGGGAGAGGTGGACGAAGTGAGTATTGAGAAATTGGCGATTGACGGCGGCACACCCGTGAGGACGACTCCGCTGCCGAGCGTAGGAAACAAGTCCGGTCGCGACATCGGGCAGGAGGAACTGGCGAACCTGACTGAGGTGATCAACACCGGTACGCTGTTCCGCTACGGCGGGAAGTTTGTAGATCAGCTTGAGAACGAGTTTTCGGCCATGCTGGGGATGAAGCACGGGATATCATCCACGTCCGGCACGTCGGCCTTGCACATAGCAATCGCGGCGATCGGCCCGAATCCGGGCGATGAGATCATCACCGCACCGATCACGGACATGGGTACGCTGATTGGCATCCTCGCGCAGAACGCGATTCCGGTCTTTGCGGACCTTGATCCCAAGACCTACACCATAATGCCCGAGAGCGTGGAAGCCCTCATCACCGAGAAGACGAAAGCGATCATCCCGGTACACTTGTTCGGCCAGACCGCGGATATGGACCCGATTCTGGCGATCGGCAAGAAGTATGGCATTAAGGTGATCGAGGACTGCTGCCAGGCGTATTTCTCGGAGTACAAAGGCAGGCTGTCCGGCACTATGGGTGACATCAACGCCTTCAGTATGCAGCAGAGCAAGCACATGACCACAGGCGACGGCGGCATAACGGTTACCAATGACGATGCGCTGAACACCAGAGCCAAGCTGTTCATGGACAAGGGTTGGCCGCGTGAGCCGGGCGTTCCGCGCGAGTACCTGTTCCTAGGGATGAACTACCGCATGAACGAGCTGACCGGCGCGGTGGCGGTGGCCCAGATGCGCAAGGTTCAGAGCGTGGTTGAACGACGTCGAAAGGTTGCCGATGCCATGACAAAGCTGATCTCGACAGCACCGGGTGTGAACCTGCCGTACGTGCGCGAGAACTGCAAGCATTCGTGGTGGCTGTATCCCATTACCATTGACCCTGCCGTGCTGAAGTGTACGTCCGCTGAGTTTGCTCAGGCTCTGAGTAAGGAAGGCATCCCCGCGAGCGTGGGTTACATCGGCAAACCGATCTTTACGACGGAGATATTCCAGAAGCAGAGGGTCTACGGCTACGGTTGTCCGTTCACTTGTCAGCACACGACGCCGAGGGAGTACAAGGAATCGGACACGCCGAACACGCTGAAGATTCTGGCGGACATTATGCCGCTTTCCATCAATGAATACTTCACGCAGAAGGACATCGAGGACTACGGCACGGCGATCAACAAGGTTGCCAGAGCGTATCAGCGGTAGAGTGATCGGTTATTTTGTGGGTCTCATCGGACGGGTGGGACCCATGCAGTGTAGTCCTACGCGAGGCGGTGTGCATTATGGTTGAAACCAGAACAATCAGCCTGCCGGTCACATTGCCCAGAGGGTTTGATGAGTGCGGGCGGTGCGTCGGCCGCCTGCACGATGCGCTTCTGCAGGTCCCCGGCCTCGAAGCCGTGGATGTGAATCTGTCCGACTCCACCCTGACCATCTCCTATGACCCGTTCCAAGCGTCGCTTGAAGATGTCCGCAAGCGCGCCGACCTCATTGGTATCCACCTCCGCGAGCGATTTCAGCACAAAACCCTCACACTGACCGGCTTGGACTGCCCGGATTGCGCGATGAAACTTGAGAAAGCGGTCTGCAGGCTTCGCGGCGTGGTGTGGGTGTCCATGAACTTCGCGGCGGGGCGGATGTCGGTGGAGTATGAGGCGGAGAAGGTTGACCTTGCGGCTATCACTCGCCGTGTGTCTGAAATGGGCTACGGTGTGGCGGACGGCGAAACCCGTGCAGCTCAGCCGGGGAGATGGCACGTCAGTCGCCAGGCGGCGCTGACTACCATCGCCGGTATTGCACTGGTAGTTGCGCTTCTACTGGGGGCGAAGGGCTATCCAGCTGCCGCAAAAACGCTGTATGCGGTTGCGCTGGTCTCGGGCGGCATCTACGCTGCCAGGGGCGCAGTGTTCAGCCTGCGGTCGCTGGTGCTGGACATGAACTTCCTGATGACTGCTGCGGCAATCGGGGCAGCGGCGATGGGCGAGTGGTTCGACGGGGCGATGGTGATGTTCCTGTTCTCACTCGGCAACGCCCTGGAAGCGCGCACGGTCGAGAAGGCACGGCAGGCGGTCAGGTCGCTCGTGAACCTTTTCCCTACGGAGGCGCGGGTCATTCGCGATGGGGCGGAGGTGATCGTGCCGGTTGCAGAGGTAAAGGTCGGCGAGGTGTTTGTCGTTCGGCCAGGCGACAAGATTGCCACGGACGGGGTTGTGAAGTCCGGCTCCTCCACGGTGAACCAGGCGTCGGTCACCGGTGAGTCTGCGCCGGTTGAGAAGACAGTGGGCGACAGGGTGTTCGCGGGCAGCATCAACGAGCGCGGGGCGTTGGAGGTGACCGCCACCGCGACGGCTGACGACAACACCCTGGCGAAGATACTCCACCTCGTCGAGGGCGCTCAGGCGGA
Source organism: Armatimonadota bacterium (assembly GCA_025358205.1). Lineage (GTDB taxonomy): Bacteria > Armatimonadota > UBA5829 > DTJY01 > DTJY01 > JANYKG01. The sequence continues at coordinate 35,041 of JANYKG010000058.1, read as the reverse complement.
GAAGGCGCCGTCTCAGCGGTTCACCGAGCGGTTCGGGCGGAACTACACTCCCATCGTGATCGGTCTTGCGGCGGCTGTGGCAGTGATTCCTCCTCTGCTGTTCGGTGCGCCGTTTCACAGCTCCGTCTACATGGCGCTCACCCTGCTCGTGGTCTCGTGCCCCTGCGCGCTGGTCATCTCCACGCCTGTCACCATCGTCTCGGCCATCGGGAACGCCGCGCGGAACGGTGTGATGATCAAGGGCGGCTCGCACCTGGAGGCGGCAGGCGGCGTGCAGGTGGTGGCCTTCGACAAGACCGGCACCATCACCACCGGGCGGTCGAGCGTGACCGATGTGCTGGCGGACGAGGGGTTCAGCGAGGACGAGGCGCTGGCGCTGGCGGCATCCGTGGAAAGCCGTTCCGAACACCCGCTTGCGCAGGCGGTTCTGCGAGAAGCCTCTGCGCGGGGATTGGCGCTTAGGGAGGTCCAGGATTTCGAGGCGTTGACCGGCATGGGCGCAGCGGCGAAGTTCGAAGGTGAGACTGCTGTGGTCGGCAACACGCGGCTGATGGAGCAGTTGGACATTGACTTTTCCAGGTGGTCTGACAAGCTGGCCGAGCTTCAGGGTCAGGGAAAAACGGCCATACTGGTGGCGCACGGCAGGCGGCTGGCTGGGGTGGTGGCACTGCAGGATACTTTGCGCGAGTCCGCGAAGGAAGCCATCGCGCAGTTGCGGCGCGTGGGTATGCAGCGGCTCGTGATGATCACCGGCGACAACGAGGCTGCGGCGAAGGCTGTGGCGGCGGAACTGGGCATTGACGAGTATCACGCCGAGCTTCTGCCGAAGGACAAGGTAGATGTGGTACGGAGTCTGATTGATCGGTTCGGCGGCAGGGTGGCGTTTGTGGGCGACGGCGTGAATGATGCTCCCGCGCTTGCGGCGGCGACCGTGGGCATCGCGATGGGTGCGGCCGGTTCGGACACTGCGCTTGAGACCGCCGATATCGCGCTGATGGCCGATGATCTCAGCAAGCTGCCTTACACTATTCGTCTCAGTCGGAAAGCCTTGCGCACGGTGAAACAGAACATAGGGTTCGCACTGATAGTGATCGGCGTGCTCATCTCGGCTTCACTCCTCGGCCATCTTACGCTTTCGCTCGGCGTCCTCGGCCACGAGGGCAGCGCCCTCCTCGTCATCGCGAACGGAATGAGGATGATAAGGTTTCGGTGAGATGGGAGCGCGGACGTCCTCGCTCGCCAAATGGGAGCGCGGGTGTCCTCACCCGCATCTCCTCCGGAAGGAAGCGGAAGCACGTGAGGACACGTGCGCTCCCAGTGTGAAAGGTGACTTATGAATGAGAATGAGACCTTGACAGCGGAAGCATGTGAGGACACCTGCGCTCCCAGGGACGGATACGGATGGCATTCTAGAGGTTACCTTCCCCATTTTGAGAGCGGCAGCGTGACACAAATGGTGACCTATCGGCTCGCGGATTCGCTGCCGAGACATGTGGCCGAGAGGCTAGCAGAGGAAGCGGACACAGCGGAAGGTGACGAGGCATACCGTGAGCGTATAGACGCATGGCTTGATGCCGGACATGGTGAGTGTTTGCTTCGCCGGCCTGCTATCGCTGAACTTGTAGAAGACTCGCTCCGAGCATACGATGGAGTTCGCTACGAGATTCATGCTTGGGTGATCATGCCGAACCATGTGCATATCTTGGTACGCATGAAAGAGCCGTATTTGCTTTGTGATGCTGTGAAGGGCTGGGAGTCGTATACTGCGCGGAAGATCAACGAACGGCTGGGTCGCAGTGGTACTGTGTGGCAGAAGGAATACTGGGACCGGTTCATACGGAACGAGCGGCATTATGAGAGAGCGGTGGCATATATCCGAAATAATCCGGAGAAAGCCGGGTGCTTGGGAGCGCGGGTGTCCTCACCCGCATCCCTTCCGGAGATAAGCACGTGAGGACACATGCGCTCCCAGATGCGCGTGAGGACGCTCGCGCTCCCGCTCTATTCCACTTCTTCGATTTCATATGCACTCGTACCGAGGCCGAGGCGCTCGCAGGCTGTGACGTGCAGGTAGGGGTCCTTGCCGTGGATCTTCTTGAAGAGATGACCCTCAACCTCAGGCCGCAGTGTCAGCCACGGCGGAATCGAGCCTGGAATCAAGTTCTCTGTCTTGATCGAGTCCAAAGTCGCAGTCTCCACCGCGATCATGTCTTTCGACGCAAACAGCCCGATGTCCGGCACCAGGCTGGGCGTGGAGAACCCCCAGCAATCGCAGAACGGCGTGACGTTGGTCGCCAGGTTGATAAAGGCTCTACTCTTCTCGTCGAAATGGTTCATCACGATCTTGGTCCCAATCGCCATCACTTCCTGAAAATCAGCCGCAAAAACCTCTCGGACGCTCACCGCGCCGTGCGGGCAGACGGTGTTGCACTCATAGCAGAAGTTGCACTCATGGAAGCCCACATGCAGGGTCTTGTCGTCGGCAAACCGCATGGCGTTCAGCTTGCAGTTAGTGATGCACAACTCGCAGCCGTCCGTGTAGTGAGTACACTTGTCTGCGTCCCAGTAGCTCTCGGAATGCTGGGCCATGTGCAGGGCGTTGCGCGAGACGGCGTTCATGGCTCCCAGTGCAAGGTTCTTGATCGCCCCGCCGTAGCCGCTGTTGCCGTGCGCCTTGGCGTGTGAGAGGACAATCAGGTAGTCCGCGTCCACGATCTCCCCGGCGACGTGAAGCTCCTTCAGGTTCTTGTACGGCGCGGGGAATGTGTGGTAGTACTTGTCACTGGCGCCCGCCGCCGGGACGATTGGGCAGCCGATGGTCTCCTGCGTGTAGCCTCGCTCGAACGCGGTTAGCGCGGAGTGGTTGCTGTCGGTGACGAACGGCTTGCCGCCGGACGCCTTGATGAACGTGATCAGCCTGCGCACGAAGACGGGGTGGACCGTAGTATAGCCCACGTTGCCGCCGAGGTGCATCTTCACGCAGACCCGCTTGTCCTTCAGGTCGCCTGCGATGTCCAGCTTCTCCAGTATGGTGTCCAGCTTGCCGGGCAGGGTGGACTGCCACTTCAAGTGCTGCGCCTGTGCCGCGCCGAAAAGTACCTTGCTCATGTTGAGTGCTCCCGATTCAGGTTGATGGCTTCATTATGCGGATGGGAGCGGTTTGTGTCAAGCTGAGCTGTGGCGTTGACAAAGTGAGAGGGCGGCGAACTCTTTGGATCACCGCCCTCCCGAAGACTCTCTTCTTTCCTTTCTGCCCGACTAGCGAGCTAGAAGGTGGTTGGATACACTTGGCTCACCCATACGCGGATCGCGCCGCGCGGGTTTGGCTGACAGAGTTGTGAGAGAAGCCTCTGTATCAGGTTTTGTGGTCATCGCCGCTACCGGCTCAGTAGACGGGACAGCGTCCGATGCTTTTGTCATCGGCGTCTTGGCCGTGCTGAGACCGATCCTGCCTCTGCTGGCAAGGCTGGTAGTCCGGTATCGGTAAGAGAGCATCAGGTTCTCAGGTATCTGAGCAGTAGTGTTGCCGACGACCAAGCTCGTCGGGGCTGTTGGCACGTTGGCCGATGCAACCATCGTATTCCTCAGCGCAGGAGCCAAAGCTTGTCTGTGCTGTTTGTAGTCATAGTCCGTGCTGTATGCAATCAGCAGGTTTGTCAACCTGCGTCCGGGCCGGCTGACGGTTTTGCCGTTGATCTGCAGTGCGGTGGAAGTGCCTCCGTCAAGAGACACTGCGTCCACAGCGCCCAGATGCATCATCACGTTTGCCAGCGTGCGGAGTTGAATAGGTTTCTCAACAGTCACCATGAGCAGTTTGTTGCTCGCAGTGAGTCCAACGGCGGTGCGGCGCTTGAAGCCGAACAGGGCAGGATCATGGAATCCTTCATCCCTGGGCATCAGGTATCGCTGTCCGCCGCGAAGCAGTGTGGGTCCGGCGCACAGAACTGCTTCAAATCCCTGCCATTTGGTTTTATGGCCAATGGAGTAGGGGATGAACTTTACCTTGTTGTCCGGGGTAACGCAGACGCCGGCGCCTACGCTGCCGGTATGGATGGATTTACCGTCAATAACAATGTCGCCGGTGGGCATCAGGCTCTGTAAGCAGAAGAATGTGCCTGTGATGGCGGCGGCGGGCTTTACCCGGTTGGTCATGGACGAGAACGACTCCGAGGAGCCGCGTCCGTTTTTCGCCAGCAGAACGCTGACTTTGGTATCTGGGGAGTTCAGATTAATGGATATGACGTGAGCCGATATCCCGCTCCAAGTTACCTTGGAGTATGAAATGTTCTCTGCGCACCACGCAGATTGGCTGAGATTTACACTCAGAAGGATTAGGGCGATCAGGATGTTGGTTTTCATACTACTCACCTCCCGGCTTATCTCTCCTTCAAGTATATAATAGCACTCGCCTGCCTTGAGCGTAACTGAGCATATTGCCGGTTTTTAAGTTCCCACTTATTTGCAAGTATTTCAATCGGTATTCAGGTGGCTCCACAATCGCTGGCTTGCTGTACTGCCTTTCAGCTATTTGACATGGGCTAGGGACAAAAACATCCCCGGTATTATTACCAGTTTTTCAAAAAAGGTATTGACCGCATGAAACCCGGCAGATATACTGGATAGCGAGAGCAAGTGAATTGTGGCCGTGCGTGGAGTTGATTAAGTGAATATCGGCTGCGCGTCTAGAGCCGCAATCAGAGGGGTCGCGATTCGCAAAATCTGGGTTATGCAAGCATGTCCTAGCCTGGATGATTAGTGTTCTGAATCATCCAGGGCCTTCGGAGCATTGTTCACTCTGTTCGTGAATAATGCGGGCTAGCTTGTTTTGACCTCCCACCAGAGTTTTCGGTTTCTTGTCGAATGTCATCCGCTATGTAAACGTTTGCATTGCAGGGGGGTGGTAGGAAAGAGATTGCTGCAGTTTCTGGTCTGATTGCCCAATGACGGGCTATTCTGAGTAAGGAGGTTCATAGAAACATGTTGCGAAATCATGTTAGAAGTATCCTGCTAGTCATCGGGCTGGCGTTGATACTCGTTTCCGGAGCCGCAATGGCTCAGACCCCTGCAGATGCCATCAATGATATGGTGCTGAACAGTGGAGTATTTCCCCTCGGCACGTCAGTAGTGAACCTGACGGCTACAGAAGACAGTGTTACAGTTGACCTGAGTACTGATGTATTCACCGGTGGCTTCGGCGATTCGCAGTCTGATGCCTATGTGGAAGCGATCAACGATGCGTTGACACAGTGGCCGGAAATCACCAACATCGAGGTCACAGTAGGCGGATTCCCGCTGTGGACATATCTGCCTCCACCGTCAGACCTTTTCGGCTCAAGTGGAGGCAGATCATTGATGTCACTGGGCGGTCCTGGCGATGTGAGCCGCAGCCTCATGGCCGCGCAGGGTGTCGGGAGCGTCCCCGTAGTTACTCCGCTGTCAAGTGAACTGACCGGAAAACTGGTCGTTCTGCATCCCAGCCACGGCTCATATTTCATCGGCACCACTTGGTATCGCGCCCAGAGAACTCTCTGCGGTCCGAACCCGGTGACGAATCGTCCTCCGGGAATGGGCGCTGCCTACCAGCCCAGTGACTACTACTACTGGACCAAGGGCTTCTCGTGGCCGATGTACTACGAGGACGACATGTCCCCGGAGACCATCAGGTTCCTGTATGCCTATTGTAAGGCGGGGGGCGCGGCGACGTACTGCTCCAGGAATCTCAACAAGTCAGCCGGCGCTTTCCCGGCTACTTCCTTTGGTTACCCTGCGACATCGTATCCCAGATGGCAGGTTGCCTCTAAGTACAATCTGCAGGATATCGGTCTGCCTCAGTCTGTATGGGACGAGCCGGCCCTGCCCCTCCAGGCCGACAAGGACCTCCGTGCGAGGGCATACTACGTCAACTACCTGATGCAGACGCTCGGCTACAACTACAACAACACGGTGTCCTTCAGCCTGCACAGCAACGCGGCCACCACGGGAAGCCCCATACAGTCACAGGCGCGCGGTACTGAGACATATTGGTACATCGCGCAGTATCCGACTGAGCAGGCGAAGTCGGCCGCCTACTGTACTGCGGTGGAGAACGGTGTCATCAGCGCCATCCGCAGCCAGTACGACGGCACCTGGGCGGAAGCAATCTACAACGCGACGACCACCCCTGTCCCGCAGGAGTGGTCCGTTCCTTACGGCACATACCGCGGCTACAAGCAGGGCACTGCTGACGCTAACGCTCGATGGCAGGACCGAGGTGTGAAGACATCCAACTTCGGCGAAATCCGAGAGGTCAAGGCTCCTGCGCAGTTGATGGAACTCCTGTTCCATGACGACTGGAAGTTCTACCCTGACCAGGCCTTCCATCAGGACAAGATCTTCCGTGCAACGATTGCCTGGGGTATGTACACCGGCATCTGCAACTTCTTCGCCGTAACACCCAAGCCGTACCTGGGCGCAACAGTGGACAGCGTCAGCTTCCCGGCGTATGTGCTGCCTGGCGCTGCTGTCAACGGAACCGTTTCCATGAAGAACCAGGGCATGGCATGGTGCTGGGGCAATAAGCAAGTGGGCACTGCCTACAACCCGTATACCGTCTGGAACCTTCAGGCGACAGCGGCTGACCAGTTCGGCGTCGTTGGTACGAAGATCTATATCGCCAACGATGGTAACTACTATCCCGGCGACACCGCTGAGTTTGCAGTCTCACTGACCGCACCTGCTGAGACGGGCACTTACACCACATCATGGAAGATGGTTAAGGACGGCTTTGCAGGCGGCGCATTCGGTGCAGTAGCCAGCGCGCAGATTGGTGTTGACGGAGACGGCCCCGAGATCACCATCGCTGCCCCCGAGGCAAAGTGGTACAACGCAGACCCGATCACGGTCAGCTTCAGCGCCACTGACGCCATGAGCGGCCTTGACACCATTACTGCCAACGTTAATGGCACGGACATTGTAAGCGGCGACTCCGTCAGCGGCCTTGGAAATGGCATTCACACTCTTTCAGTGTCTGCCAAGGACAAGCTGGGGAACGAGTCCACCAAGAGCGTCAATTTCAACGTTGACAAGGACGCACCTGTGATCACGATCACGGCCCCATTGGCCCAGATCTACGCTGGAAAGGTCATCACTCCTGAGTTCAGTGCTGTTGACTCTCTCAGTGGCGTTGCCAGCGTGACAGCCGCCCTTGATGGCTCCGAAGTCACAAGCGGCGTGGCTGTTAGCGGTCTTGCGAGCGGTCTGCATACGCTGGCCGTGACCGCCGTGGACAACGTGGGCAACACTGCCACTCAGACCGTCGTCTTCACGATGGACTCGACTCCTCCGGTCATCACGATCGTCTCACCTGAGGCCAAGCAGTACCTGCAGGCTGGTGGTGTACTGGTTAGCTTCGGAGCTGTTGATGACTTCTCCGGCGTTGCTTCGATCTCGGCCACGATGGATGGTGCGGCGATTGGCAACGGCACAACCTATAGCCTGCTTTGGGCTCCTCTAGGTACGCACACTTTGGTGGTGACTGCGGTTGACGGCATGGGCAATTCCACTGCCAAGTCCGTGACATTCACCATCGGGGCAACCCTCGAGAGCATAGGCACGGCTATCAACCAGCTGTATGCTGGAGGCCAGATCGACAACGAGGGCATACAAAACAGTCTGCTCGTGAAGTTGGCGAAGTACGAGAAGGATACCGGCGACATCGTCGATGCGAAGAACTACCTTAAGAACTTCATCAACGAAGTCAACGCGCAGTCCGGCAAGCACCTGACCGTCGCAGCAGCGAATATACTGCTTGCTGACGCGCAGTACGTTATCGCGCACCTTCCCACTCCATAGGGACGGCATCGCGGAAGTAAGTTAGACTGGGGCACGTCCACACCGGGCGTGCCCTGTTTTCTGCGACGATTGTTTAATTCCTCGCGTGCAAAGCTTCGCGGGCATCTGGTATAATCCATAAATGAATCCCATCAGAATTATGCACTTTGCCGACGCGCACTTCGGCATTGAAACCTACGGCAGGATTGACTCCGAGACCGGCCTTAACACAAGGCTGGTGGACTTTCGGAACTCGCTGAACTTCGCCATAGACAAGGCGCTTGACGCGGGCGTGAAGGTCGCGCTCTTCGCCGGTGACGCTTACAAGGCGAGGGACCCCAATCAGACCCACCAGCGCGAGTTTGCCTCTTGTATCCGCAGGCTCACGGACGCTGGTATCCCCGTGGTCATGGTGACCGGCAACCACGATGTACCCAACGCCACCGCCCGTGCCAACGCCGTGGAGATATACCGTACCCTGGGAGTGAAGGATGTCCATGTGCTCAGCCGTCCGGAGATCGTGCGGATAGAAACGCTTGATGGACCCATCCAGATTGCCGCCATGCCGTACCTGCTTCGCAGCGCGGCGCTATCCAAAGAGGCGACTAAGGGTAAATCGGTCGAAGAGACCACTGAGCTTATGGTCGGCAAGTACTCCGAGTACATTGACTACCTGGCGCGTCAGCTTGAGCCGGGCATTCCGTCCGTGCTGCTCGGGCATTTCTGGGTGATGAACGCCAAGCTCAGCGCGGGTCCGGGGTACTTCAACCCGTCGGAACCTCAGATGCTGGTGAGCGTCGCCGCCAACCCGGAGTTCGACTACGTGGCGATGGGTCACATCCACAAATTTCAGGACCTCAACAAGAGGGCGCATCCGCCGGTTGTGTACGCCGGGAGCATTGACCGCACCGACTTCGGCGAGCGAAACGAGGAGAAGGGGTTCGTCATTGCGGACGTGGCGAAAGGGGCTACGACCTACGAGTTCGTGAGCGTGCCTGCACGGCGGTTTGTGGACATAGATGTGGATGCGGATTTGGACGAACCGACTGAGAAAATACTGAAGGCTATCTCTGAGAAGGATGTGGCCGATGCGGTGGTCAGGCTGAAGTACCGAATCTCGCGAGAGCGGCTGCCGCTGGTACGCGAACAGGAGGTCAGAGACGCGCTTTCGGCGGCGTTCATGGTCGTCTCGGTCACACGCGATGTGACTCGCGATGCGCAGGCCACACGCAACCGCCTGCTGAACGAATCTCTCGACCCCGTGAAAGCGCTTGAGATGTTTCTTGACACCAAGCAAAACCTGCGCAAACGTAAGGACACGCTCATGGAGCATGCCCGCCCGATGATAGACGAGCTTCTTGCTGAAGAACAAGTTCAGTGATGGATATACTATCAACCACAGGCCGACTATGATTCCAATCAAACTCGAACTGAAGAACTTCATGAGTTACGGAGAGGATGTGCAGCCGCTGGACCTGACCGGCATGCACCTGGCTTGTCTGTCCGGCGATAACGGGAATGGCAAGTCGGCGCTTCTGGACGCCATCACCTGGGCGCTATGGGGTAAGGCTCGCGCGTCGGACGATGAGCTGATTCGTCTGGGCACGGAAGAAGCGCAGGTGATATTCCATTTTCGCCTGGGTGACGATATGTATCGGGTCATTCGTGCCAGGAGCAGGAAGAACGTCGGCAGCAGCATGTGGGAAGTGTACATCGCGGATGGCGGAGGTGAACGTTCAACGTCCAACGCGAATCCGGACAATCCGAAATCCGAAATCCGAAATCCGAAATCGCCCAACACCAACCACCTAACACCTGCCACCTGGCGTCCGATCACCGGTCAGGGCATACGCGACACGGGCCGGGTGATACAGCGCATTCTCCGCATGGACTACGATACCTTCATCAACTCCGCGTACATTCAGCAGGGCAGGGCGGACGAGTTCACCAAGCAGGCGGTGGGCAAGCGCAAGGAGATACTGGCAGATATCCTGGACCTGAGCCGGTACGATGTGCTGGAACAGAAAGCGAAAGAGCGACGAAACGAGAGCGATCTGCAGGTCAAGGACCTTGAACGAGAGATTGCCGAGATTCAGGACGAACTAGCGCATGAACCTGAGTATGAGAGCCGGCTTGTCGAGAACAAGGCGCAGAGAGAGAAGGTCGAGGCCGAGATCAAGAGCGCGGATTCGTCTCTCCGCAAGCTTTATGCCAGGGACGCGGACCTTCAGTCGAAGAAGAACCGCTTGCAGGAGATGGAGCGGTCCGTCCAGGGTTTGCAGGCTGATATCGTCAACCTGCGGACGCAGAAGACCGAGCAGGAACGGCGGGTTGCCCGAAGCCGTGAGGCGCTGGCCGATAAGGAACGCATAACAGCAGGTATGGAGGAGCTGTGCGCTGCCAGGGAGCGGGTTGTTGACCTGGACAAGAGGCTTCAGGAACTGCGTAAGCTGGAACACGAGAAATCCGGGCTGGAGCAGCAGATACTGGCCGAGAAGCACAAGCTGGAACTCGAACGTCAGTCGCTTGCCAAGGAGCTTGCGGAACTCGAAACGCGAGTGGTGGTCGGCACGAAGCAGGCGACGGAAGCATCGTCTCTTCGCGAGCAAGTAGCCAAGCTGGACGAACTCGACAAACGCAGGTCGCAGCTTCAGGTCGAAGCGGCAAGGGAATCGGAGCGGTGGACCGATCTGAAGAGTCGGTATGAGCGGATGCTTCAGGTGAAAGAGGAACTGGATGGGAAGGTCAAGATGCTGGGCGAAAGCGCGGAATGCCCGCTCTGCCAGACGGAGCTTGGGCATGACAAGCACTCAGCCATTGTCGCCGACTACGCGAGCCGTATCAAGGACGCGGATGCCCGGATAGGTGAGTTCAAGCGCGAAGGCGCCGATGCGAAGAACAAGCGCGATGCTGCTCAGAAGGAGTGCGCGGATATTGATGCGCAACTCAAGGCCGGACTGGAGGTGCGCAGGCGTCTTGCGCAGGTAGAGCAGATCGTGTCGCAGGCCGAGCAGCATGCCCAGCAGTTACCCGAGATCAAGGCACGGCTGGAGGTGAAGAGCAAAACGCTGGCCGAAGATACTTTTGCCCTGGAACAGCGCACGAAGTTGGTGGAGATTGTGGCGAGTATATCCAAATTGCAGTACAGCCCTGAGGAGCATCAGCGCGTTCGCGAAGAGCTATCCTCGCTTGCGGAGTTCGAGTCGCTGGCCGCCGCGCTGCAACTTGCGGAAGAGGGCTTGCCTGCCGACGAGCAGAGCCTGAAGACGACCGAGGCGCTTATGGGTGCGCGGGAGGCATCAATCCGTGAGAGTGAAGCCGCAACCAAGGAACTGAGTGCAGCCCTCGCCGATCTTCCTGCTCTGACAACGGAGATCGCGGAGATCAGCAAATCGCTGGCCGTCCAGCGCCAGACGGACAGGGAGGTTACCGGTCGCATCGCCACGCTTGAACAGTCGCTGGCCCGATGCAAGACCCTGCGCACCGAGAGCATGGAGAAGGTGAAAGGCCTCGAAAACGCACGGGCCGACCGATCAGTCTACACCGACCTTACCGCCGCGTTCGGCAAGAAGGGCGTTCAGGCGCTTATCATCGAGAACGCCATCCCCGAGATTCAGGAGGAGACCAACCGCCTGCTCTCGCGGATGACGGACAACGCCATGCAGATCAGCATCGAGACGGTGAGGGAGAAGAAGACCGGTGGCGCTGCGGAGACCCTGGACATCCGCATCAGCGACGACATGGGCACTCGCGCATATGAGCTATACTCCGGTGGCGAGGCGTTTCGCGTCAACTTCGCACTCAGAATTGCGCTCTCCAAGCTCCTGGCTCGCAGAGCGGGTGCGCGACTGCAGACGCTGATCATAGACGAGGGATTTGGCACGCAGGACGGCAAGGGCCGCGAGAAGCTCGTCGAGGCGATAGACAGTATCAAGGAAGATTTCGAGCTGATCCTCGTCATCACGCACATTGACGAACTGAAGGACGCATTTCCCACCCGCATCGAGATCAGCAAGGATACTTCCGGCAGCCAGATATCAGTGCTCTGATTCCGTTCGCGAAACGTACCTGTCTTGACGCTTGACACTGAGGTCTGGTTTGCGGTACTTTGAATCGCCACCTGCGCGCTAGACGCTCATCGGTGGCCCACGGATTTCACTGTGCCTCGTCTTCGAACATTGAAATTGCATATGTTGGCCGCGCTGCTGCTTGCTCTGACCGCCATCCTTGTCAGCGGGTGCGGAAAGCCTCGCCCCGTTGATACCGTCAACGGCGTCACCACCATCGAGTTCTGGAATGGGTTCACCGGTCCGGACGGCAAGACGATGGAGAAGATCGTCCGCCAGTTCAACGCTGAGCACAAGGACATCCGGGTCCGAATGCAGATCATCCCCTGGAACACCTACTACGACAAAGTCACGCTCAGCCTTGCGTTCGGCGGCGCGCCGGATGTGTTCATCCTCCACGCAAGCAGGCTTCCTGAGTATGCGGATGCCGAGGCGATCCTTCGGTTGGACGATAAGGTGGCCGCACTGGGGAATAAGGTCAACGACTGGACACCCCGCGCCTGGGCTGCTGCACACTGGAAAGGCCGTCAGTACGCCATCCCGCTGGACTGCCACCCGATCGGCATGTACTACAACACCGACCTGTTCAAGAAGGCCGGTATCGTAGACGCCAACGGGAATGCCAAGCCGCCGACCACTCTAGCCGAATTCCTGGCAGATGGCAAGAAGCTGACGAAAGATACCGACGGCGACGGGCGGATTGACCAGTGGGGCTACATCTATACCTGGCTTCGGACGAACGCTCACACCTTCCTCGCGCAGTACGATGCAAGCTGGCTTTCCAAGGACACTCGACACGCAGCGATAGACTCCCCCGAAGCGTCCCAGGCATTCGGTCTGATGACTGACCTTATCAACAAGTACAAGATTTGCCCGAAACCTGAAGGACAGGATGCGTGGAACGGGTTCCGAATCGGCAAGGTGGCCATGGTACTGGAAGGCATCTACATGCTGTCGAGCCTGGAGGAGCAGAAGGGGTTGAACTTCGCCGGAGCGCCGTGTCCGGTTTTCGGCAAGCGCGCGGCAGTGTGGGGCGACTCGCACATGATGGTCATGCCGAAGAAACTTTCGGCGGCGCGTCAGAAGGCGGCGTGGGAGTTCATGAACTACCTGTCCGACCACAGCCTTGAGTGGTCGAAGGGTGGGCAAGTGCCGGTTCGGAAGAGCATTCTGGCCACGCCGGAGTTCCGCGAACTTCCTGTGCAGTATCAGTTCAGCAAGGAACTCCCGTATGTGGTCTACCTGCCGCAGTCAACCGCTACGAACCAGGTGATGCCGTTTTGCGAGGCGGCTGTGGAAGCGATACTGAACGACCTAATGCCGGAGAAGGAAGCGGTAGCTGAGGCAAACCGCAGGATAGACAACGTGCTGAAAAGGCAGTAGTGGGAGCGCGGGTGTCCTCACCCGCATTCCCTCCGGAGAGAGCAGACGGGGACGTCTGCGCTCCCAGGAGATACGATGAAGATCTGGAACAGAAACAAATACGCGGCGCTTTTCCTGCTGCCCTATACGGTGCTCTTCCTGACCTTCGTTGTGTCGCCGATCATCTACGGGTTTGTGATCAGCCTCCACAAGTGGTATATCCTCGCGCCGCATCCCACCTATGTCGGCATCGCCAATTATGCGGCAGTACTGAAAGACGACCTTTTCCGAATAGCGTTTATGCGCACAGCCTTCTTCGTCATCATGGTCGTTCCGGCGGGGAATGCGCTCTCGCTTCTGCTGGCTGTCGGTCTGAACCAGGACTACAAGGGTACGACATTCTACAAGGTGGCGTACTACCTGCCGGTGCTGACATCGGTTTCGGTAGTGGCTATCCTCTGGCGGTGGCTCTACAGCACGGAGTTCGGCCTGCTTAACTACTATCTGACCAAGATCGGTTTCGCGCTGCACACGATGGCGCCTGCGATTTTCAGCGGCAACTGGACGGTCAACTGGCTGTCTAGCACGAAGACGGCCATGCCCTCAATCGCGCTGCTCTCGGTCTGGTGGGGCGCAGGCGGAAACATGCTGATCTACCTCGCCGGGCTGAAGAACGTCCCGAAAGAGCTTCTGGAGGCAGCGGAGATAGACGGCTGCACGCCGTTCCAGCGGTTCTGGGCGGTGACCTGGCCGCTGCTGAAGCCGACAACGCTGTTCTGCCTGGTCATGTCGGTGATCGGATCGTTCCAGGTCTTCGGGCAAACGTACATACTCACCGGCGGCGGGCCGTACTACAGCACACTGACGGTTATTCTGTACATGTTCCAGCAGGGATTCAGCCAGTACCAGATGGGCTATGCGTCGGCGGTGGGGTACGTCCTCTTTGCGGCGGTGCTGGTGTTCACGATCCTGCAGTTCAAGATGCTCTCAGTGAAGAAGTAGGAGGGACGCCGATGCAGAAGTTCATTCCGGGTCTTGATCTATCCGAGGCGTTCTATCATGAAGATGTGCGTCCGATACTGGACAGGCGGTTTCCGGGCCTGGTGCACTCCGCTGCGAAGCTCGACCGGGGATCGGATGTCCTCGGTTTCGACACGCCCCGATCCATGGATCATCACTGGGGTCCGAAGACGATGCTCTTCCTGTCGGAGCCGGACTGCGAGTGCTCCGCGGGGGAGATAGTCGACGTTCTCGCGAACGAACTGCAGTACGAGTTCCGCGGGCTGCCGACGCATTTTGACAGACCGGAGGTCAGCGGCGGCTTTCTGAAACTGATAGACGAGGGCCCGATCTGCCACGGCGTGACCGTCGCGACTGTCCGCAGGTTCTTCGATGACTATCTGGGCGTCGATCCGCTGGCCGGGATCAGCGAGGTCGAATGGCTGAGCATGCCGCACCAGCGCCTGCGGACCATAGCGTCGGGGAGGGTGTTCCACGATGGCCTGGGGGAGCTTGAGCCCGCACGGCGCGCGCTGGAGTGGTATCCGAAGGACCTCTGGCTGTACGTGCTTGCCTGCCAATGGCGCAGGATTGATCAGGAAGAGCCGTTCGTAGGGCGATGCGGCGACGTCGGCGACGAGCTTGGATCGCGCATTGTCGCCTCCCGTCAGATCAATGAGCTGATGAGGCTGTGCTTCCTCATCGAGAGGAAGTACTGGACGTACTACAAGTGGTTTGGGACCGCGTTCTCCCGCCTGAAGTGCGCCGAAGTGCTGCGTCCAGTCTTTCATGCCGTGCTCGACAGCCCGGACTGGAAGACGCGCGAAGGACACATGTCCGCCGCATACCTGCACATCGCCAGGATGCACAACGACCTGGGTGTGACCGATTACGTCGAACCGGAGATCGCACCATTCCACGACCGGCCGTACTTGGTTCCGCATTCGGACCGTTTCGTCCGGGCACTGCTCGCCCGGGTCGAGTCCGAGACCGCGCGCAACCTGCCCGTACACCTGGGTGCCGTATCGCAGTTCGCCGACTCGACCGATGTACTTGATCGGCAGTCGAGGCTTAAGAAGCTGCGCATCTTATATGTTTAGGATATCATGGGAAAACAGAAGCGGAAACCAATATCGGTACGACACGCAATCGCCCAGATCGTCATGACGCTGGCGGCGATCATCATGCTGTCGCCAACCGCGTGGATGATCTCGACCTCGCTCAAGCAGGAGTCAACCGTGCTGAGCGCAGTGCCGCAGTGGCTGCCTGACCCCGTGACGTTCGAGAACTACACCAAGCTCTTCACGCAGGCGCAGGACTTCCCGGTCTTCCGCTGGCTGGCGAACAGCATGTTTGTATCCATGTCGGTGACGCTGCTGGTGTTGTTTGTGGCAAGCTCCGCCGCGTACGCCTTCTCGCGGCTTGAGTTCAAGGGCCGAGACACGATGTTCATGTGCGTGGTTGCCACCATGATTATCCCTTCGCAGATAACGCTGATCCCGGTCTTCCTGATCGTCCAGAAACTCGGCTGGTTCAACAGCTACTACGGGCTGATCGTCCCGGGCCTGGCGGGTGGATTCGGAGTTTTCCTTCTGCGGCAGTTCTTCCTATCCATCCCGGTGGAGCTTGAGGAGGCGGCATTCATGGACGGCGCTGGTCCCATCGGCATCTACTGGCGCATAATCCTCCCGCTCGCAAAGCCCGCACTTGCTGCTCTAGCGATCTTCACCTTCATCGGCAGTTGGAACGACTTCGCGTGGCCGTTGATCATCACAAACGACATGAACCTCCGAACGCTCCCTATCGGCATCATGATTTTTCAGGGACGGTACACGACCGAGTACGGCATCACCATGACCGCCGCCGCCGTCTGCACTCTGCCGATCATCATCGCTTTCCTGATCTTCCAGAAGCGCATAACAGAAGGCATCGCGATGACGGGCATAAAGGGATAGCGGGGAAAATGGGAAGATGGCTAGTGGCTGATGGTCAGACGAGAGAATGGTCGGATGGCTGGCACTTATTCACCCCCGTCCGGCTTGACATGTGATAAACCGTAGCGCATAATCGTGTCATCAAAAGGCCGTGAGGTGTGATCAAGCATGCAGTTCTACTCCTATGTTGTCCTGTTGATTGTATTGTCCCTGTGCGTTCGAGCGAATGCCGCGGGGCCGTCGCCGACGAACGCAGAGTTCTTGCAGCGTGACCAATGGGTGGGCGAACACCTCGCGCGTCCTGCTGAGAAGACTCCGTTCTCGTTCGTGTATGCCGGGGAGCGTTCCGATGCCGTACTCGGCCAGTGGACATTCAGACAAAGCGTTCGGAAACTCGACAGCACCCGGACGCAGACCACTCAGACCTACTCCGACCCGAAGACCGGCCTGCAGGTGAAGTGTGTCGCCGTCACTTATTCCGATTTCCCGACGGTTGAGTGGACGCTCTTCTTCAAGAACACGGGGAAGACCGATACACCCGTCCTCTCCGACATACTCGCGCTCGACACCAAACTCGTGCGCGGTGCGAATGGGGAGTTCGTTCTGCATCGCATCAAGGGTGACTTCAACTCAGCCGGCAGCTATCAGCCCCTCGAAGAGACACTCGTCCCCGGGTCCAGCAAGAAGATAGCCCCGGTTGGAGGTCGGCCGACGAACGGCGAGTTCCCTTACTTCAACCTATCCGAACCCGGACGCGGAACAATCATCGTGGTGAGTTGGACGGGGCAGTGGTCGGCGCAGTTCACGCGTGACAGCGGCTCCGGTCTGCACATCACCGCCGGTCAGGAGTTGACCCACTTCAGGCTGCATCCAGGCGAGGAAGCGCGCAGCCCGATGATGGTGATGCAGTTCTATCAGGGCGACGTGACCCGCGCTCAGAACGTCTGGCGGCGGTGGATGCTCGCGCACAACACGCCGAGACCGGGCGGCAAGCCGGTGCGACCGTTTCTCGACACCACGATATGCGGCATGTTCCCCGGCCTGCGGTCCAGCGAGAAGGATGCAGAGCAGTTCGGGGACCGTTACTTCGCAGAGGGTTTCAAGCCGGACTACTGGAACACGGATGCAGGGTGGTATCCGTGCGATCCCAAGATAGGATGGGGCGAGGTGGGTACCTGGGAGCCTGACCCGGAGCGATATCCCAAGGGTCTCCGCGAACTCAGCGACTATCTCCACGCGCACGGAGTCAAGTCCATGGTCTGGTTCGAGCCGGAGCGCGTCCGTCCGGGCACATGGCTGGCCGAGAACCGACCGGAATGGGTGCGTGTCGGGAAGAGAGATGGACTCTTGAAGCTCGACGACCCCGAGTGCCGGAAGTGGATCACCGACCGCATAGACTCACTGCTCACGAGCGAGGCGATAGACCTCTACCGACAGGACTTCAACATGGATCCGCTTTCGTACTGGCGTGACGGCGAACCGGACGACCGGCAGGGGATCACCGAGAACCACCACGTGACGGGCTACTTCGCGTTCTGGGACGAACTCCTGCGCCGTCATCCGGGACTGCTGATAGACACCTGCGCAAGCGGAGGCCGCCGGAACGACCTCGAGACCCTCAGGCGGGCGATACCGGTGCTGCGAAGTGACTACCAGTTCGAGCCGAGCGGCAACCAGGCTCAGACATACGGGCTCTCGATGTGGCTGCCCTGGTATGGAAGCGGGAACTATCAGGATACGACTTACGTGCATCATAGCTGCCTGAGTCCGATCTACGGTATGGCCGCGGACATACGCAAGCCCGACGTTGACTACGGCATGATCCGAAGGGTCATGGGCGAGTGGCGCGGCATAGCTGATATCTTCCTGGGCGACTTCTACCCGCTCACTCCGTGGACGCTGGACAACAAGGAATGGATTGGATTTCAGTTCGATAAGCCTGAGACCGGACGGGGCTTCGTGCAGGTGTTCCGCAGGCCGGAGAATCCGCAGGACTCGATTCTCGTGAAGCTGCACGGCCTCGACCTGGGAACCACATACCATCTCCAAGACTTAAGCTCGGATTGGAAAGCCGACTATACCGGACGCAAGCTGATGGAACAAGGGCTGCGAATCACGATTCAGGAGCGCCCTGGGGACGCCTTGATCGTGTATGGCAAGCGGGAATGAACGGATGGCATGGGGAATGGTCAGGGATAATGGTCTGATGGTCAGATGGTCGAGAAGAGACGACCATGCGACCATGCTTCTTGACCATTGTTCCCGACCATTGCCTCGGAGGCGCTGTTACGATGAAATATGTCTTGGCCATTGATCAGGGCACAACCGGCAGCAAAGCGATTGTGTACGATCGGGATGGGTCGCAGGTTGCCAGTGAGTACCAGGAATTCACGCAGCGCTTCCCGCAGCCGGGTTGGGTGGAGCACGACCCCGAGGAGATTTGGCGGGGTGTGTGCGACTGCATTCAGAAGGCGCTTGCCCAGGTTCCTCCTGAGTCCATATCCTGCATCGGCATAACAAACCAGCGCGAGACCACGGTGGTATGGGACAAGGAAACCGGTCAACCGATTCACAACGCCATCGTCTGGCAGTGCAGGCGGACAGCGTCTCGATGCGACGAACTGAACGACAGGGCAGGGGAGTCCGACCTCTTCCGCAAGCGAACCGGCCTGCCGATTGACGCCTACTTCTCTGCCACAAAGATCGAGTGGCTTCTGCAGAAAGTCCCCGGCGCGCTGGACAAAGCGAAGGTGGGCAAACTGCTCTTCGGCACGATGGACACCTGGCTTATCTGGAAGCTCACCGGCGGACAGGTTCACGCCACGGACTACACCAACGCCTCGCGTACCATGCTCTTCAATATCGAGACCCTGCAATGGGACGAGGAGATTCTCGAACGTTTCGGGATACCGGCGTCCATGCTGCCCAAGGTATGTGCGTCCTCTGGCGAGATCGGGCGCACGGTGAAGATCTGCGATCTCCCGGCGGGCATACCGATATCAGGCGTGGCGGGCGATCAGCAGGCGGCGCTTTTCGGCCAGGCGTGCTTTGAGCCGGGGACGATGAAGAACACCTACGGCACGGGCAGTTTCATTCTGCTGAACGTCGGGCACAAGCGTCCGGTTTCCAATCATGGACTGATCGTGACGCTGGCATGCGGGGCTAAGGGCGAGCCGTTCTATGCGCTTGAGGGTGCGGTGTTCATCGCGGGCGCGGCGATCCAGTGGCTGCGCGACGGACTGGGGATAATCCACAACGCTGCTGAATCCGAAGCTATGGCGGCGGCTGTTGACGACAACGGCGGGGTTTATTTCGTGCCTGCATTGGTGGGGCTGGGTGCGCCGTATTGGGATCAGGATGCTCGCGGGTGCGTCTTCGGGCTTACTCGTGGGAGTACCGCAAACCATCTTGTCCGCGCGGCGCTTGAGGCCATCTGCTACCAGACCAGGGACGTGGTCGAGGCGATGCGGAAGGATTCCGGGCTTGTTGTGTCGAGCCTG
This sequence comes from Armatimonadota bacterium, assembly GCA_025358205.1. Taxonomy (GTDB): domain Bacteria; phylum Armatimonadota; class UBA5829; order DTJY01; family DTJY01; genus JANYKG01. The sequence continues at coordinate 15,370 of JANYKG010000058.1, read as the reverse complement.
AAGGTGGACGGCGGCGCGGCGGCAAACAGCTTCCTCTGCCGGTTCCAGGCGGACATTCTGGGCGTGGATGTCGTTCGCCCACGGACGATTGAGACTACCTCTCTTGGCGCGGCGTATCTCGCGGGCCTGGCGGTGGGCTACTGGCGCGATACCGACGAGATCAAGCAATGCTGGCAGCAGGACACGGTCTTCACGCCTTCGATGCCGAGATGTGACGCCGATGCACTGTACGCTGATTGGCAGGATGCTGTTCGGAAGACACTGACTGAACCGAAGTAAAGGAAAACATGAACACGAACCATGTGAACAAAATCGCCCGTGAGCTTTCCCTTCAGAATCGGCAGGTTCAGGCAACCGCGGAACTGCTCGGCGAAGGGGCCACGGTTCCATTCATAGCACGTTATCGCAAAGAAGCCACCGGCACGATGGATGAGGTCGCCATTACCGCCGTCCGAGATCGGCTGGAGCAACTGGCCGAGCTTGACGCGCGTCGTGAGGCCATCCTGAAGTCACTCATCGAGCGCGATCTGCTGACAGATGAACTGAACCAGCAGATACTCGCGGCTGAGGCCATGGCCGAGCTTGAGGACATCTACCTGCCGTATCGGCCCAAGCGGCGGACTCGCGCGACCATCGCCCGTGAGAAGGGCCTGGAGCCGCTTGCGATGCTGATCTACGCGCAGAACGCGAACACCGTCCCCCAGGCTGAGGCCGCCGCATTTGTCAGCGAGGAGAACGGCGTGATGTCGGTCGAGGATGCTCTGGCCGGTGCGCGGGATATCATCGCGGAGATGGTGAGCGAGGATCAGCAGGCGCGTGCGGAGATGCGCGAGCTGTTCTCGCGAGGTGGTTCAATCACGGCGAGTGTGGTAAAGGACAAGGCGGAGGAAGGCGCGAAGTACAAGGACTACTTCGACTGGAGTGAGCCGATTGACCGCGCGCCGTCCCACCGGGTGTTGGCCATGATGCGCGGCGAGAACGAGGGATTCCTGAAGCTGCACGTAGCTCCACCGGAGGATCAGGCCGTTCATCGCCTGCAGGAGCGCTTTGTTACCGGCGGCACACCCGCGTCTGCGCAAGTTGAACTGGCTGTGCAGGATGGGTACAAGCGTCTGCTCTCGCCCTCGATGGAGACGGAGATTCGCGCCGAGTTGAAGAAGTGGGCGGACGAAGAAGCGATCAAGGTGTTTGCCGCGAACCTGCGGGAGTTGATGCTCTCACCTCCGTTGGGTCAGAAGAACGTGCTGGCCGTTGACCCCGGCTTCCGAACCGGCTGTAAGGTGGTCTGCCTCGATCGTCAGGGCAAGCTGATCCATAACGACACGATCTATCCGCACACCGGCGAGGGCAAGCTGCGCGAGGCAGGTGTCGCCGTCCTCAGTCTGGTCAAGAAGTTCAAGACGGAAGTCATCGCCATCGGAAACGGCACCGCGGGCCGCGAGACTGAGCAGTTCATCCGGCAGTTGGGTTTGCCCGGTGAGATAGCGGTCGTGATGGTCAACGAATCAGGCGCGTCCATCTACTCGGCGTCGGACGTGGCGCGCGAGGAGTTCCCGGACTACGATGTCACTGTGCGCGGATCGGTCTCCATCGGTCGGCGGCTGATGGACCCGCTGGCCGAACTGGTCAAGATCGACCCGAAGTCAATCGGGGTGGGGCAGTACCAGCACGACGTTGACCAGAAGTCGCTCAAGCGGAGCCTGGACGACACGGTGATGAGCTGCGTGAACGGCGTGGGCGTGGAGGTGAACACGGCTAGTAAACAACTTTTGACCTACGTCTCGGGCCTCGGTCCGCAGCTTGCCGACAACATCGTGAGGTTCCGCAACGAGAACGGGCCGTTCGCCTCCCGCGTCCAACTCAAGAAGGTGAAGGGCCTTGGTCCAAAAGCGTTCGAGCAGGCGGCGGGGTTTCTGCGAATCCGAGGCGGAAAGAACCCACTGGATTCCAGCGCTGTTCACCCTGAGAGCTACTACGTGGTTGACCAGATGAGCAAGGATGCAGGCTGCACCGTTCAGGACCTGATCCGCGACGAGAATGCACGCAAACAGATCAAGCTGGATCAGTACGTTTCGGAGAAGGTCGGGTTACCCACGCTCCGCGACATAATGGACGAGCTTGCCAAACCCGGCCGCGACCCGCGCGAGCAGTTCGAGGTATTCCAGTTCGCCGAGGGCGTCGAGAAGATGGAGGACCTGCAGGTCGGCATGAAGCTGCCGGGGATCGTGACCAATGTCACGGCGTTCGGCGCCTTCGTGGACATCGGTGTGCATCAGGATGGGCTGGTCCACATCAGCCACCTGGCGGACAAGTTCGTGCGAGACCCGAACGCGGTGGTCAAGGTGCAGCAGAGAGTCTCAGTCACGGTACTGGCTGTGGACATCCCGCGCGGACGGATATCGCTTTCGATGAAGTCGGCTCCGACTTAGGTGCTGGCTTTCTCTGTCTCGCGCGTGGACATGAGTGTTGTGGCAACCGCCCCCCCCGCCGCGATCACTGCTGCCACCAGTATGGAAATCGTATAGTTGTGCGTCAGGTCAAACAGGCGTCCCCCGATATACGGCCCGGTGATTCCGGCGAATCCGTAGAACATGAACACGAACGGGTAGACCGTGCCGACCGCGTCCACGCCGAACGAAGCCGCCACCTGTGCTGCGTACACCACGAAATTGGAGCCGAACCCAAAGCCCACCACCGCGGCTGCGATCAGGAACGTAATCGGTTGGCTGGATGCCGGACGCAGCACAAGCACTACCGCGCATAGGTAGAGCAGCGACCACAGCACGACCGGTTTGCCGAACCTGTCCGATAGATGACCCCACGCGACTCGTCCCAGCGCGTTGCCGACTGCAAATGCGCTGATTGACACAGTCGCGATTGACGGTGTAAGCCCGGCGGATAGCCCGATCTTGGAGATGTTGCCCACCACGAGCAGCCCCGCGAAGGTGCCGCAGAACATGCCGACAACCAGCCGCCAGAACGATCTTTGTGCGAACAGTCCGCGGATCGGGATATCCCGCCCGATGGTATCGTAGAGGCATTCCGTTGGCACACAGAGCAGCAGCGCGCTGAGGAAGACGATGCTTCCGTAGGTCAGCCCTATCAGCCTGAAGATATGGAGTACGTCCATCCCACGAGACATAAGCAATGCCGCCAGGGTTGACAGCAGTATCGCCCCGCCGCCGAAGCCTGCCACCGAGAATCCCGTTACCAGCCCCTTGAACTTCGGAAACCACTTCACGCACGTGGCGAGCGGGCAGACATAGCCGAAACCTATGCCGATGCCGCCGATTATGCCAATTCCGATGATGATCTGCGTAAGAGAACCGTGAGACATGGACGCCGTGAGGTAGCCCAGCCCGAAGAGCAGTCCGCCTATGCACGCGATGGTCCTGGGTCCAAACCGAGCCTGCAGTCGTCCGGCCAGCGGCATGGACAAGGCGAAAGCGCCGATGGTGATGCCGAAGACGGAAGTCGCCTGCGCGGTGGTGAAGCCGTACGCAGAGCACAGCTTAGGCACAAACACGCTCCAGGCGAACACCCCGCCGAGGCAGATTTGGATGAGCATCGAGGCGATGAGAATGAGAAGTCCAGTCACTTTGCTTTGTTGTCCCTTCAGGCATGTCTGATGGCAAGTTCGCTACGGGCCAACGGAATCCCTTGTCGGCAGAGACTCACTTGCCGGGTGGAACAGCAGAACAGGTATTATTACCAGTTTTTCGCTTGGGGACTTGACCAGCCAGTCCTACTGCGGTATCATTCATGTTAGATGGGTTGAGGTGTTTGTGACACTCCGCTCATCGTATCCAATAATCCCGGCGCGCATACGCGAGGGCGGACGTAATTGTACCTTGCGGTGAAGCGCGGCGTAGTTAAAGGGAGGGAACGAAAATGAAGGTATTTTGGTTTGTTGGACTGGTTGTTGCGCTGACAATGATCATGTCCGCTTCCGCATTCGCAATGACCGGACCTCTTGTGGGCGGCGCAACTCCTGCTTTAGGCGGCGAGATCGGCTATACTGAACTCGCCTCGGCTGATTTCTCCACAGTTTCCAGCCTCCATGACGAGACAGTAGGCAATCCACAGAACTGGTACAAAGGTTGGTGGTACGTGAATCTGCAGAACAACACGTCCTCCGCATGGTCCAGTATTAAGATCAAGCCAGGGGACGGTAACCTGGTGGCAATCGTCCAGGGCAGCGGCCTTGTAGATGAGTGGGGTTTCGTTGGGAACAGTGTTGTGTCGAATAAGACTGGTTCCATTATGTATTCCACTCCGTATGGTAGCCGGACCTATGACAACGCGGCAACCGGGGCTCTTTGGGGACAGGCTTTGTTCACGTTCACTACTCCGCTGGCAGTAGGCCAGAAAGTAGCATTCAAGATTTATACGGACAACTCCTACTATGAAGGGCCTTTCGCCAGTTCATTCAGCATGACTCTGACGCCGACCGCAGTTCCCGAGCCGGGAACCGTTGCAGCCGCCCTGGCGCTCCTTGCGCCAGCCGGTCTGATGATGCGCAGACGTCGCTAGTGATTCTGTTTCTCTTTCCGTAAGACTTAGGGGCCGGGGACTTCAGCATCCTCGGCTTCTTCTTTTGCTCTTTTCCAACTCCTTAGTGCAGGTTTCCCTTCACTTTCAGCGAATGCTCAATTATGAAAGGCAAGGCTATCCTCGAAACTGACCTCTATCGGCCGCTGCACGACTACCTGGTGGAGCAGGGGTATACCGTTCGCAGCGAGGTGAAGAACTGCGACATCGCCGCCGTGAAGGACGGCGATCTCATAGTTGTCGAGATGAAGCGCGCGCTGAACGTCCCGCTCCTGGTGCAGGCGGTACAGCGTCAGAAGATCACCGAGTCCGTGTACGTCGCCGTGCCGCGTCCGGTGAACAAGCGGAAGTGGATGGGCGGATCGAAGGGTGTACAGGACGTCCTACGACGGCTGGAAGTCGGGCTCATCTTCGTCTCGCCTAACGGACGGAAGCCGAAGGTGGAGGTTGTTTTTCATCCAGTACCTTGCGAACGGCGAAAGCGCAAGGCTTCGCACCGTGCCGTGCTGCACGAGATCGAGCGCCGGTCCGCCGACTTCAATCAGGGTGGAAGCTGCCGCAAGAAGATAGTCACCGCCTACCGAGAGAATGCGGTTCAGATCGCCTGCTGCCTTGATTCCCTTGGCCCGTCCTGCCCGAAGTCCTTGCGCACCCTCGGCACGGGCGAGAAAACGCTCTCCATCCTCTACCGCAATGTCTACGGCTGGTTCGAGCGGGTGGACAAGGGAGTCTATGCCCTGAGCGCGAAAGGCCGAGAGGAACTGGCGCACTACCCGGATTTGGCAGAGCATTATCGGAGTCAGAATGGAGAGACAGATGGATAGAAGCCTTTGGGATGAGATCAGCCCTGACGCTGGGGACACGGGAGTCATCGTCCAGTGGTTCGGCGCGCCGTGCCTGTGCAGGTGCCGACACTGCTCTCTGCGGAACACCGGCAGGGATACGACCGTGCCGTTTCAACACGCGAGGGCGCTTGCGGATAGGTTCGCCGCCTGGAAGACCGAGCAGGGGATGTCCGACTTCTCCGTTGACATGCTCGTCGGGTACTCGCTTGACTACCCCGAACTGCCGGAGGTCGTCGCGTTCAACACCGCGCACGGCGGCACGGCCCCGTATTTCCCGATCAAAGGCCAGCGATTTCGTGCGGAGGATGAGCTTCGGAGTCACCTCCTATTCCTCGCCGAGATCGGCGTCACCTGCGTCTGCCTCACGTTCTTCGGACTGCGTGACTACCATGACCGGTTCTGCATGCGGAAGGGCGACTTCGATCAGACGATGCTCATCGCCCGCCTCACCGCGGAGTGTGGCCTGGAGCGCCGGGAGAGCATAATCCTCTCACACGAGTCCACCGCCGATGCGCCGGAACTCGTCCGGCTCCTGGACGAGATCCCGGGTATCAAGGGCCGCAGCATCGAGCCGTGGGACTACCGGGGGCGTGCGGAGAGGCTGGAGAATGAGCGGCTCACCATCGCGGACGTCGAGAGCCTTTCGCCCCAAATCCGCCAGTACGCGGGACAGGGATCATACACCTCCGAGGCCGCGTGGCTAAGCCGCATACGGGCAGGTGACTATCCTCTCAAGCACGGACGTGTATATCTGGTCACCGTTTGTGAGGATAGCATCAAGGCGCTGGAATCAGCGGACTGCGGCGAGATCGTCAGCGGCATGAGGGCGCAGAATGAGTCGTTCCTCAGATCCATTCCCTGTATGGCCGAGCTTGCCGCCGTGTACGGCGACGCGAGCAACGACCGATATTACCGGTTGCGCGACCTGGAGTGGAAGTGGACAGACCGATATCTGCAAGATCACCCGGAGGTCAATCCTGCGGGGCGGTTCGACGACCTCAATACCGTGGTACTGTGGCACTGACTCAGACGTGCCTTGCGTGAGCATTGACAACTGAGCCTCATACTAGCTACCATACATCTGCAAGCCGACCGGCGGGCAACTACGAACAGGGGTACCAAGCAATGTTCTCTCGCAGGATTCTTTTCGCAGTCTTCATCCTCAGTCTATCCGTTTCGCTGGCGTCGGCCTCCATTCCCAGGCCGGAGTATCCGAATCCGCAGGCCGTGCGCGCGGAGTGGATGAACTTGAACGGCCAGTGGGAGTTTGCCGAGACGGACGACGCGACCGATCAGGGCTATCTGGGTGAGAAGGCCTACCCGGACAAGATCATCGTTCCGTTCTGCCGGGAGAGCAAGCTTTCGGGCCTCGGGCGCACCGGGTTCGTGAAGAACGTTTGGTACCGCCGAACGTTCGAGATACCTAAGAACTGGAAATCCCCCCGGACGCTGCTGCACATCGGCGCGTGCGACTGGGAGACCACCGTGTGGTTGAACGGCAAGCTGCTCGGCACGCACGTGGGCGGGAGCGCGCCCATCACCTTCGAGATCACCAAGCAGCTCAAGCCGGGCAAGAACACGGTCATCGTCCACGCCTTCGATGACACCCGGAGCGGTCTGCAGGCGACCGGCAAGCAGTGTCACGCGCTGCTGAGCCAGGGATGCTCATACACGCGGGTCACCGGCATCTGGCAGACGGTTTGGCTGGAGGGTGTTGGGTCGGCGTACATCAAGGATTTTCGAATCGAGACTGATCCGGCTGGTGGTCGAGCGGTCATACAGGCGGAGGTAGATGGTCCGCAGCAGGGGATGACGCTTAAGGCGGTTGCGTCTGCGGGCGGCAAGGTTGTCGGAACGGCGCAGTGCCCAGCGGATTGGCGGAATGGGCGGCTGGCGCTGAACCTTTCTGAGAAGCATCTGTGGTCGGCTGGGAGTCCGTTTCTCTATGATCTGAAGCTCACGCTTACTGCTACTGCCGGAGCCGGCAAGCTGCCGGCGCTACCCCCGGCGGACGTCGTCACCTCGTATTTCGGACTGCGTGATGTCTCCATCCAGGGCGCTGCAATACTCATCAACGGCAAGCCGGTCTTCCAGCGGTTGGCGCTGGATCAGGGCTACTACCCGGACGGCATCTGGACCGCCCCGACGGACGCGGCACTCAAGAAAGACATCGAGTTGTCTCAGGCTGTCGGCTTCAACGGCGCGCGCCTGCACCAGAAGGTCTTCGAGCCGCGGTACCTCTACTGGGCGGACAAGATGGGCTATCTGGTCTGGGGCGAGTACCCGAACTGGGGGCTGAACTACACCGATCAGAACATCAATCTGCCGGTCATCAACGAGTGGACGGAGATTGTGCGGCGCGACAGGAACCACCCCAGCATCATCGGCTGGTGCCCGTTCAACGAGACTCCGCCCAGCGCAGTTCCGATCCAGACAGCAGTGGTGAATGTCACCCGTGCGATAGACCCGTCGCGCCCGATCATCGAATCGAGCGGCTATGCGCACGGCATCGCCGATCCCGATGTCCTGGACTCGCACGACTACGATCAGAATCCCGAGTCGTTCCGCAATCGGTACGTGGGCCGCTTCGGCACGATCTTCACTGTGCCGGTCCGGTACGGCGCGCCAGAACTGGTCATCGGTGTGCCATTCATGGTCAGCGAGATGGGCGGAATCGGCTGGTCAGTCAACGGCGGATGGGGATACGGGGCTGCTCCTAAGGACGCCACCGAGTTCTACACGCGGTACAAGGGCCTCGTAGATGCGATGCTGGACAACCCGAATCTGTTCGGTTTCTGCTACACGCAGATCTACGACGTGGAGCAGGAGCAGAACGGCCTTTATACTTACGAGCGCAAGGCGAAGTTCGACGTAAGGAAGTTGAAGGCGATCACGGCGCGGAAGGCTGCGTATGAGACCAATCCGCCGATTCAGCGGGCAGCGGGTCCGAAGTTAGCGGACTGGCGTCTGCTGATCGGCGCATACCCGGACATGGGCGCTTCAGAGAAGTGGCGCTATACGACAGATTCGCCCGCCGTTGACTGGGTGAAGCCCGGTTTCGATGACTCGTCATGGGGCAGTGGATTCGGCGGTTTCGGCACGAAGGGCGGCTGGGAGTGGGCGACCCGCTCATCGTGGGCGACGTCGGACATCTGGCTGCGTCAGGAGTTCGAGTACGACGGCACGCCGTACGACCAGGCGATGCTCGTGATCCACTACGACAACAAGACCGAGGTGTACGTGAACGGCAAGCGCATATGGCGCGGAACCGGCTGGAACGACTGCTACAGCGGATTCATGGTCACAAAGACATTCAAACCCGCGCTGAAGCCCGGTAAGAACGTGATCGGGGTTCATACGCACCAGGATACCGGCGGGCAGTTCATTGACCTGGCGCTTCTTTTGGGAAAATGAGGTAATGGCTGATGGTTGATGGTCAAATGGGGATCCACTCCAGGCAATCCATATCAACCATTCCGCATCCTGTCAGGTCTTGATCTCTATCACCCGGCCCTGTCGCCGTGAGTCATCGGCGGTGAAGCCGATGAGGTGGCCGTAGACCGAGTCCTCAAGGCTGGTCGTCGAGATCGAGTGCTCCTTGCCCGCCATGATATGCGCGAAATCCGCGGCCAGCCTGCCGTCGCCGCCGCCGTGACCATCCTCGGAACCGGTCACGTCAATCTTCTCCTCGGAGTACTCATGTCCGGCGCGCGCGTCCATGTGGCGTACCACGAAGAAGCCGTCCCTTATGTCGCCCTGAATCTCGCCGGTCGTACCGATGAGGTGTATCCACCGGCCGGGACGTGAGGTCCCCCCGACCATGTTGTGCGTCGCCGTGCTGCCGTCCTCGAACTCCACGATCACCGCCTGATGGTCCACCACATCGTTGTCGCACTGCCAGACGCATCGGCCAAACGGGTTGTCCGTGCGCAGGGATTCGAGCTTGCCTTCCGTGTCCAGGTTCAGATGCTCGACCGACTCCCACGCGTACATGCCCCATAGGCCCTGCTCGATGTAGTTCTTCTTAGCCGAGTACGGGCAGGTCTCCTCGATCTTGCAGTCCACCAGACACCGCTTGCCAGATCCCTCCGGCGCGTTCTCCGGCTTGAACTGCATCAGGCTGCCGAAGCTCGCGACCTTCTTCGGAGTAATGCCGCTCTTCATCCACGCGATCAGGTCGGTATCGTGGCAGCACTTAGCCATCAACATGGAGTTGCTCTCGTCCTCGATCCGCCATTTGCCTCGGATGAACCCGACCGCCATGTGGTGGTAGCTCACGTTCTCCTGGGTCTGAACGCTGACAAGATCGCCGATCTCGCCGTCCGCGACCCTCTGACGGATTGCCGCGTAGAACGGCGCATAGCGGAGGACGTGGCAGATCATCACCGTGCGACCGTACTTCTGAGCGGTCTCCTGGAGGAGCAGCACATCCGCCGCGCTGGGGGCGATGGGCTTTTCCAGCAGCAGGTGATACCCGGCTTTCAGGAGCGGCAGGGAAGTGGGGATGTGCAGGCGGTCCATGGTGCCGTTGATCGCGGCATCGGCGAACTTCGGGCGTGATGCAAGCTCCTCGGCGGTCTCGAAGCACATGTCGGCGGGGATATCGTGAATCTTCGCGGCACTCGCGCGCCGGTGCGGATTGGGGTCGGCCACCGCGACGATCTTGAACTCGTCCGGGTGCCTCAGCGCGTGCCTCGCGTAACACATGCTGCGGTGTCCTGCGCCTATTATGACTGCGGTTATCGGTTTCGACGCCACTGTCTTTTCCCTCTCTGATCACTGATAACTGATTACTGATGACTCTCCAACTCGCTAGCGAGCACCTCGGGATAGATGATATATACCGTGCCCCATGAACCCTTCGGGCCGAGCCATGCGTCTTCCAGCCGTTTGCGAGTGAAGACCTTGCGGAGCTTCTCGCCCTTCTCCAGCCGCGCCCAGGGGTCGTTGAAAACCGGTTCGCCGTCTTTCGTGAACCCACGAATGACCATCAGGTGGCCGGTCTGCTTGTCGGGATTGCCGTTCAGCGCCGAGTAGTTCAGCGCGGTGATCACCGGGACGCCCTTCGCAATCCACTGCTCGATCTGCGAGACGCTCGTGAACCGGGTGACATACGCGCGCATGCCCTTGAACTCGCCCGCGTAGTCAACGTTGAACGACCAGTTGCCGGTGCCGCCCCAGTCCGTGTCGAACACGTTGTTCGCAGTCTGCGTGATGCCGAGTTTCAGTTCCGGGCGGTGGAGCTTCTTGCCCCAGTAGCTCATCACCATCGCGGTCGAAGTAGGGCTGCACCACACGCCGCCGCCCTTGACCGAAAGCTGGCACAGGTACGGCACATCCAGTTCCGTGCCCCATACTTCCTTTACCGGCGGGATTTCGGTCTGCCAGGTCGAGTCGTTCAGGTTCACAGCAAGCATGCGGACGGTGGGGTAAGACTTGCCGGTGGACGATTCGAGCTGCAGACGGACCTTGAAAGCGTCGGCGTTCTTGTCCAGCTTCAGGGTCTCGGTATCCACATCGCCGAACGAGTCCTTCTGCTTGCCGAAGGAGGTCTTGTGCATCGGGTGACCGTCCGTGTTCCACAGGCCGAGGTTGTACCACTTTGTCCATGATCCGCTCACTCGGCAGCGCATGTATACGGTCAGATACGCCCCCGGAGGCGTGAATGCGTTCCACGATACTATCGCCTGATCGAATCCGGCTGGCACCGGCACTTCGGGCGATTCCACCACCGGCGACTCGATAACGCCCCTGGGTATCGCGCCAAGCGGTTTGCCCGGCACCGACGCGTCGAACACGATACCGCCCGCCTTGTCATCCCAACGCGAGTGGGAGAGCATCAGACGCGAGAAGTCATCCTCGGTCTGGTAGCGAATCAGGGTGCTGGTGGCAAAGCATGATCCGCAAGCCAATACCAGCAGGCACAATGCGGTCAATCCCTTGAATATCATGTGTGCATCCTACTCTGTTCTACAGTTTGATGACGTTGCCCGTCTCTATGGACTTCAACGCGGCGAGACTCATCTTCAGCGCGGCGCGTCCGTCCTCACCGGTGACTTCCGGCTGTCTGCCCTCGATGATCGCCTCTGCCAGATCATTGATTCGTACAGACGATCCGGGCGGATTGCCGATCTTTGTGTCCCAGGTTTCCTTCCAGTTCTGCGACACCACTTCGATACCGTCCGGCGTGGCGCGGGTGGACAGCTTCGGCCCTATTATAACCTCTTCGCCGAATCCGCTGTAACCCTCCGGCATACCCCAGTTCACGAAGACGTTCAGCACATGGCCGCCCGTCATGGTGACCTGAACGTCCGCGGCGTCTATCGCGAAATCCTCGACACTTGCGAGCCGTGCCGTGCCCTTGCCGAATACATGTCCCCGCGCGAAGACGCTGACGGGTTCCTCGCCGGTGATGAACCGGATGAAGTCAAAGTAGTGGCCGGCCATGTCAATCACCGGTCCGCCGTTCATGGACCGCTTGTGCATCGCGAGCTTGGGGCGCACCTCGCGTACGTCTGAGTATCGCACGAAGATGGGTCCGCCGAACGCGCCCTCCTGAAACATCTTGCGATATCTGACATTGCGCGCATAGCCACGGTACTGGAACGACGTGGAGAGCAGCATCCCTGTCTTCTTTGCCGTTCGGACCATCTCGTCCGCTTGATCTATTGTTAGCGCCAACGGCTTCTCGCAGAGGACGTGCCTGCCATTCCGCATGGCGAAACACGAAACCTCCGAGTGGAAGCAGACCGGCACGCACACTGACACAACGTTCACGCCTTCATGCAGGATCGCGTCCTTCCAGTCGGCGTAGCCCTTTGCGCCGGTGTTCTCCACCATCTGGTTCCGGCGGTCCTCCATCGGGTCGGAAACCGCGACTATCTCCGCGTCATCGCGCAGTTTCCATCCCGCCGCATGAGTCCGCCCCATATCTCCACAGCCGATAATGCATACGTTCAATCTCTTACTCATACTCATACTCTTACTCCTGTTTCATCTGATGAGTGATATGTGATACGTGAACTAGCCCGGTGATGGTTTATCAGCGTATCGCATCAGTTCACTCATCACTTTTCACTTATCACTTATCACTTTCCGCAGGAACTCCGCATTCTTCTTCCCCGCTTCCGATGCCGGGATATCCGCGTTGTCCTGTTCGGCGATCATCCACATGTCGGGCAGGGTCCGCTTTGCCCATGCTGCAGCCTCCGCGAGTGGGGCGACTCCTTCGCCGAGGACTACCGTGTCACACATACTTCCCGATGTCGCGAAGTCCTTGAAATGCAGCGCGCCTATCCGGTCCTTGATGCCGTCCAGGAACTTAATGACGTCAACACCGCCCTTCATCACCCAGCCGATATCCGGGCAGAACCCCAGCGCCTTGCTGCTCTTTTCGATCAGCGGGCGCATAATCCGTTCGTCGTCTTTGAACTCCCAGTTGTGATTATGATAGAGCAGATGACAGCCCTGCTTCTGCAGCGACTCGGCGGCCTTGTTCAGGGTATCGAGTTCCGCGTCGAACTGTTCGTCGGTCTGAACTCTCATACCGGAGTATATCAGCTTATCGGTTTCCAGGGCGCGCATGTACTCCATCGCCAGGTCCAGGATTCGCTGTTCTTCCGCTGCTTGCGCGGGGTCGAAGAGGTTACCACCGATGTGCAGCGCGGCCATGACGAGACCGCTGTCGTCCAACATGGCTTTCAGTTGAGCCGGGGGTATCTGCCGCACGTGGCGGAACCCGATCTCCACCCCCGCGAATCCGGCTGCCTTGACCTCCGCGAATACCTGCGGGAAACGGGTCGCTTGCTCGCCCCCCCAGGTGATTGTCTGACATGCGATTCTGAAGTCTCCCATTGTGTAACTCCTGTTCCGAATGGTTCTGTAGTTTCTATATGACCTGAGGGACGATGATTCCTCCGGTAAGTACAAGAAGTGTTGCCAACTACGTGAAATCCGCTTTACGCGCTTATTCGAACAGACTCCGCATATAGAATGCGTTCTGCGCGACTGCTTTCGCCGGCGGTACACTCGCCCGGTCTTGTTCCGCTATCGCCCACATGCTTGTGGTGTTCTTCTTGATCCACTGCGCCGCCGCTTTGAGCGGGGCCGTTCCCTCGCCGAGCATCACGGTCTGCCACTTGCCGTTGACCTGGCCGAAGTCTTTGAAGTGCATCCCGCCCACACGGCCCTTGATCTTGTCCAGGAACGCGACTATGTCCCAACCACCGCGCATCACCCAGCCAATATCCGGGCAGAAGCCGAGCGACTTGCTGGTGTCGTTTATCAGCGCGTTGATCATCCAGGCGTCGTCCGCAAACTCGAAACTGTGGTTGTGGTAGAGCAGATGGATGCCCTGCGCCTTGCATGCCTCCGCCGCGCGGCTGAGTGTATCCATGTATGTTGCGAACTGGGTCTTGTCCTTGGTGTTCATCCCAGAGCTTATCATTATCTCCGCGTCGGCCATCTTAGTGAAGTCAAGGTTCTTATCCAATACGGTCTTGCCGGGGTGTGACTTGTCCTCGCTGAAGAAATCGCCGCCGACATGAAGCGCCACTAGCGCCAGTCCGGCCTCGTCAAGAATCTGCGCCAGTGCGTCCGGCGTGAGGTCGCTCACGTGCCGGATGCCGAGTTCGACTCCAGAGTATCCGGCTGTCTTGATCTCGTCGAATATCTGCGGAAAATGCTCTTTCTGTGTTTCGCCGTAGGTGATCGTCTGACACCCGATTGGAAAACCTTTCATCTTCATGCCTCCGTGATTCTCCGGCCCCGCGCCGGACTCTTACTGACTAATACTTTCTTGTGTAAGATTATTCCTCCGAGGATTTACGGGTGGGAACGGGGATTCCTAACAGGATGGACAGGATGATTGAATCTCGGATTTCGGAACGCGGACTGCGGAATGCCTGCCAGATCAGCAATCTCACATGTATTCTCGTCAGTCGCGATGAGCTGAATGCCACAGGGTCACTTCGCTGCTCCTAGTCGTTGTATACTACCAGGCTATCCGTCCATTGGCACTCTTCGGATATCGCTTCGAGATCAGGGCCATACTCCGAAACGAGTCTACCCCGCAATTCGTCAATCGCCGCCTCATGCTTTTCCAGGTCAATCACTGCCTGGTACATAGTGTATCGGTTGCGAAGGGCAGTGAAGAACCATCCGGCTGTCTGCTCGAATCGGAACGTGAGATGCTTGCTGTCTACAACCTTGCGATGGCGGAAGAACTGACTTGCAGCCTCGTTCGCTCCGCCGCCGTTCCAGCCGAGTATCGCTAGTTCGGTCATGCCTTGGTTCTTGAGCGCCTCTCCGTAGTGTCGCCGCACGGTCAAGACAAAATCAGGGTACTGCCGGTTCTTCGGTCCGTCTGTGATGAACAGGCCGTTTGGCTTCAGCACACGCTTGATCTCTTTGACCACTCCGGCTGGATCACCGACAAATGGAAGCATCTGCAGACAGACGACCGCATCCATAGAGTTGTCGAGCAGGGGAAGGTCGTATGCATTGATCTTGCAGGGAGTGATCGAGCGATCCGGACCGTCGTCCAGTCGTCCGGCTAGGATTTTCAGCATGTTCAATGATATGTCGCCGGCAACGATCTTAGCGCCCGCTCTGGCAATCTCCGGCTCATAGCCACCAGGACCGCAGCCGATGTCGGCGATGGTGCTGTCGGGAGAAAGCAGTCCGGCGATTGCCCTGCCGTATCCGGTATTGATCTGGTCGGAGAGGGACTCCGGGTGGACGTATCTGTCGTATCCATCGGCAACCGGATCGTATCCCACATACGTCTGGTCCCCGTCCAGATCGATGTTGGGATCGTCGGTGAAGATCAGCACCTTATTGTCCAGTCTCATGACATTATGAACACTCGGAGTTGAAAAGATAGAGAAGCATGCGGTAGTCTCTTTGATGATCGCCAAATCAAAAAGGAGACTACGCGCATGCAGATCCATTCTAACTCAACTACCAATATCAAG
>JANYKG010000051.1 GCA_025358205.1 Armatimonadota bacterium | reverse complement strand
ATCTTTGCAGGTATCGTAGCGAGTCTGCCGTTCCAGATTGGCAATACTATCGATCTGGCAGTCAA
The DNA here is from genome assembly GCA_025358205.1 of Armatimonadota bacterium. Lineage (GTDB taxonomy): Bacteria > Armatimonadota > UBA5829 > DTJY01 > DTJY01 > JANYKG01. The sequence continues at coordinate 31,280 of JANYKG010000051.1, read as the reverse complement.
TGGGGCGATAAATGCTTTCCAGATACTCGCCTTACTGATCCTCTTCATAGGAACAGTCGTTGGCATCGTGGCAATCCAGCAGGCGCAGAGAAAGATACCCATTCAGCATGTGAAGCGAGTAGTCGGCAACAAGATGTACGGCGGTCAGACGTCGTTCCTGCCGCTGAGAGTGAACTCGGCTGGCGTTATCCCGATCATCTTTGCCATTTCGATTCAGTTTTTGCCGCTCACATTCGCTCAGTTCATAGGCACTCGGTCGGCGCTCGGACAGAAGGTTAATGCCATTGCCCAGTGGTTTAGTCCAGGCAGCAACATTGGCGCTTCCCTGCTGTACGTTGCACTAATTATCATCTTCACGTACTTCTACACAGCCGTCACGTTCAACGTGCCGGAGGTTGCGGATAACCTGAAGAAATACGGCAGCTACATCCCTGGTATCAGACCGGGCAAGCCCACCCTGGAGTACCTCGACAAGGTTATGTCCAGAATTACGCTGGCGGGCGCAGTATTCCTGGCTGCCATCGCACTCATGCAGTACTGGGCGCCGCAGCTTACCGGTGTTAGGACGTTCAGCCTGGTTGGCGGCACGTCGCTGATGATCGTAGTAGGTGTGGCTCTTGAAACGATGCAGGCCATTGAGGCGCAATTGCTCATGAGACACTATGAAGGGTTCATCAAGTAGACCATGAGAATTGTACTTCTTGGAGCGCCGGGCGCCGGTAAGGGCACTCAGGCTGAGTTGATAGTTAGCGAATATGAGGTCACCCACATCTCCACCGGTGACATTCTGCGCAAGGCGGTAAAGGACGGCACTGAGCTTGGCCGGACCGCTGAAGCTTACATGACAAAGGGTGAGTTGGTGCCTGACGAAGTGGTGATAGGCATTGCCGCAGAGCGCATCGGGCTGCCGGACTGCGTAAACGGGTTCCTGCTGGACGGGTTCCCTCGCACGGTGGCTCAGGCAGAGGCTCTGGACAAAGCGCTGACGAACAAGTTAGACGTAGTGCTGAGTCTGGATGTGGATGAAAACGAAGTGATACGCAGGCTTGGCAGCAGGCGCGTGTGCCAGGGTTGCGGACGGATATATGTCGCTGAAGATGTGACCGGTGATTGTCCGGCGTGCGGAGGTAAGTTGATTATCCGCGCGGACGATCAGCCTGAAGCCATCAAGCGCAGACTGCAAGTGTACAGGGATCAGACCGAGCCGTTGGTGTCATACTACCGCAACGCTGGTATCCTGAAGACCGTACAGGCTGTTGGTGACATAGAGGACGTGTTTGAGCGAGTGAAGACCGTGCTGAAGGACGTATCCTAGAACGGGCGGTTGCCGCGTCATGATCATTCGGAAAAGCGCTGAAGATATCGAGAAGATGCGGGCAGCCGGTAAAGTAGTTGCCGTAGTTCTCGAAGAGCTAAGCGAACTGGTAGTGTCTGGGATGACGACTGGAGAGTTGGATAGGATAGCGGAGTCGGCGATAAGACGGCACGGCGCAATTCCTTCATTCAAAGGTTATCGGGGATATCCGGCGGCAACGTGTATTTCACTGAACGAAGAAGTGGTACACGGAATACCGGGCGACAGACGCCTGGAAGACGGCGACATCGTAGGAATAGATTTGGGCGTGATACTGGACGGCTGGCAGGGGGATTCGGCCCTAACGCTTCCAGTTGGCAGTGTAAGTTCACAGGCCGGTCACCTGATGGAGACCACGCAGCAGGCGCTGTACGCGGGAATTGCCGCAGTGCGGGCCGGTGTGAGAATCGGTGACGTAGGACACGCCATACAGCAGTATGCGGAGAAGCACGGATTCTCAGTAGTGCGTGACTTGGTCGGACACGGAATCGGCCGAAACATGCACGAGGAGCCGCAGGTGCCTAACTTCGGGAAACCGGGGCGAGGACCGTTGCTGGAAGTGGGCGCTACGCTTGCTATTGAGCCGATGCTAAACGCTGGTGGATACCAGGTGGACACACTGGCTGATGGTTGGACCATGATCGCGAGAGACAGGAGTCTCTCTGCGCACTTTGAGCATACTGTGGCGGTCACAGAACACGGTGCGGATATACTGACATTGCGGACCGGGGAAAGAATCTGAAAGAGAATCGCTCCGAGGTCTTGAATGAAAAGCGTGTTTCGGTTATAATGTAACGTTCGTGCCTCGGAAAACTGGAATGTCTTCCGAGATGCCTTCGGTTGCGAGAAGGAGATAGACGGTGAAGGTAAGAGCTTCGGTAAAGAAGATGTGTGAGAAATGCAAAGTAATCCGGCGCGAAGGTGTCGTGCGGGTTATTTGTAAGAATCCTAAGCATAAGCAGAGGCAAGGCTAGGCGGAGGTGTTGGGTTTTGGCCAGAATAGCGGGAGTGGATATTCCACGAGACAAGAGAGTAGACATTGCTCTTTCATACATTTATGGAATCGGCCCCAGTAGCAGCCGATTGATCCTGGATCAGACAGATGTTGATCCAGCCACCAGGGTGCGTGACCTTACCGATTCTGAAATTGGTAAGCTGCGCGAAGTCATAGAGCGTGACTTCCGGGTGGAAGGTGATCTTAGGCGGCAGATTTCCATGAATATCCGCCGACTGATTGAGATCGGCTCTTACAGAGGGCTGAGACATCGGCGTGGTCTGCCTGTTCGCGGGCAGAGAACCAGCACCAATGCCAGGACCCGTAAGGGTCCGCGGCGCACAGTTGGCGTCAGGCGGAAGAAATAAGGAGGGATCCTAGACTTGGCTAGAAAGAAACAAGAAAAGAGCAAATCTAAAGAGAAGAAGAATATTGCTCATGGCGTTGCGCATATCAAGTCTACTTTCAATAACACCATCATCTCTCTGACAGATGCTAAGGGTGAGGTGATATCCTGGGCGAGCGCCGGGACCGTGGGTTTCAAGGGTACCAAGAAGGGTACTCCGTTTGCGGCACAGCTTGCCTCAGAGGCGTGTGCTCGCAAGGCCATGGAGCACGGGTTGAAAAGAGTTGACGTTATGGTGAAAGGCCCGGGATCTGGCCGAGAGACGGCCATTCGTTCTTTGCAGGCAGTCGGTCTGGATGTGGCTTCCATCAAGGATTGCACATCAATACCGCACAATGGTTGCCGTGCGCGTAAGAGACGAAGGGTGTAGGGGAGAGGAATACAATGGGTAATTTTGCAGCACCCCAGTGCAGACTGTGTCGCAGAGAAGGCGCAAAGCTGTTCTTAAAATCTGAAAGATGCTATTCGCGCAAATGTGCGTTTGATCGCAGACCGTTTCCGCCCGGACAGCATGGCCAGGCCACCACAAACAAGGTGAAGGAATACGGCGTTCAGCTTCGTGAGAAGCAGAAGATGCGCCGAATATACGGTGTACGCGAGAAGCAGTTCCGATTGTATCTTGCCGAAGCAATACGCCGCAGAGGCGTTACCGGTGAGTCACTGCTTCAGATCGTGGAATCCAGACTTGACAACATAGTGTACAGACTTGGACTAGCAGGTTCGCGGGCTATGGCCAGACAGTTGGTCAGCCACGGACATGTCACGGTGAACGGTCGCAAGTCGAATACCGCCTCCCATCTCTTGAAGCCGGGTGACATGGTTGGGGTCAAAGAGGCGAGCCGTTCTCTGCCTCCCATCGTGAAGTCACTTGAGACGTCTGCGGGAGCCAGGATGCCGGTTTGGTTGGAGTTGAATCCGCTGGAGAGGAACGGCAAGATATTGTCAGTGCCTTCCCGTGACGAGATTGACACTCAAGTTGATGAGACCTTGATCGTCGAGTTCTACTCGAGACACTAATAGTCCGGTTCGTCCTGATAACCGCGGCTGAGAGTACGCCTACTTCGGCCGCGGTTACTTGCGGGAAGAGGAACGGCGTTTCGTTTTCCCGGATTGGAGATGGAAGCATGGAACAGATTACACCGCGCATTGAGACAATCGTTGAAAATGATACATACGGCAAGTTTGTTATGGAGCCGCTGGAAGTCGGATTCGGCACAACAATGGGCAGTTCGCTCAGACGAATTCTCCTTTCGGCAATCACCGGCGCTGCCATTACTTCTGTCAAGATCGAGGGAGTGCTCCATGAGTTCTCCACCATCCAGGGCGTCAAGGAAGACTCCACTGAGTTGTTGCTTAACCTGAAGGACTTGCACGTTAAGATACTGAGAGACGGCCCGGGTAGACCGGAGCCTAAGACCATATGGATTGACGTACAGGGCGCAGGTGAGGTTACCGGCGCAGATGTGCGGACTCCGGCGGATGTGGAAGTAGTGAATCCTGAGGTTCATATCGCCACACTGAGCGATGAAAATGGCAGACTTTCGGTGGAAATGACCGTGGAACTCGGCAAGGGGTATGTGCTTCCTGAGGCTCAGGAGCGCGTGAAGTCAACGATCGGCATCATTCCGATGGGATCAGCGTTCACCCCTGTCACAAAGGCCAACTTCATCGTGGAGCCGACCAGAGTAGGGCAGCGAACCGACTACGAAAGACTCGTGCTGGAAGTGTGGACAAACGGCACGCTGATGCCCAGTGACGGAGTCGCCGAAGCAGCCAGAATACTTGATCGTTTGGCCAGACTCTTTGTAGAGTTCAAGGGCGACGGCGGATTCGCGGACTACTATGAAGAAGATCGCGGCGGCGATTCGGAGCTTAGAGCGCCTGACGCCCGAATTGAGGAATTGGATTTCTCAGTGCGCACATATAATTGTCTGAAGAAAGCCAACATACTGTCCATCGGCGAGCTTGTGCAGCAGTCGGAAGTGGACTTGATGAATATCCGCAACTTCGGCAGGAAGTCGTTGACCGAGGTCAAGGAGAAGCTCACGCAGCTCGGACTTAACCTCAAGAAGTCCATCGGCGATGTTGATGTTGCCAGCGTAGACTTTGGCGACGAAGACGCTGACGACATTGATGACATCGAGGGCGAGGAAATAGAGAACGAGGTTTCCGAGGAGTAGTATCTCGGCCAGACGGATGATTGGGAAGGATTAGTTTACGATGAGACATAGAGTATCAGGACGAAAATTCGGCTTGCCGAGCGATCAGAGAAGAGCCCTCCTGAAGGGGCTGGTTCGTGCATTGCTTATACATGGTACGATTGAGACGACCGAAACGCGAGCGAAGGACCTGCGTAGTGTGGTTGAGAAAGTAGTAACCACCGCAAAAACGAACGATCTGCATTCACGGCGGATGGCGCGCAAAGTGCTGAACGACGAGGATTTGATCAAAGTGCTGTTTGAGACAATAGCCCCTAGGTACGCTAACCGACCGGGCGGATACACCCGCATGACCAAGATTGGGTTCAGGCGTGGAGATGCCGCTCCGATGGTGAAGATGGAACTGATAGCGGACTGATAAGGATTGCAGGTTGTGCCGAATATCAAGGCGATTGTGGAGTATGACGGCACGGACTTTTCGGGATTTCAGAGACAGTCATCCAGGCTGACCGCACAAGGAGAGATAGAACGCGCACTGGCGAAGCTCTTCAAAACGGAAAGCCATAAGATAGCAGGGGCTGGTCGAACCGATGCCGGAGTGCATGCCACCGGTCAGGTGGTGAGCTTTCAGATACCGGAGACCTTCCCTGAGGATAAGATAGTACCGGCGGTGAACGGGCTTCTTCCGATATCCATACGCGTGCGAAGTGCGCAGGTGGTGTCGGATGATTTCCATGCAAGGCACTCTGCGAAGTCGAGAGCTTACGCATATGTGGTGTTGTGCAGGGAAGAGCCAACCGCGCTGCTGACAAGATATGCGTGGCACGTGTGGTCACCGATGGACACGCAGGCCATGAATGCGGCGGCGCAGACGCTGATCGGGCGAATGGATTTTGCCTCATTTGGTTTGCCGGATAGGTCCGGTGGAAACACTGTGAGGCGTGTACAGAACCTTGAGATAAGGCGAAGGAAGGACATGGTGTTTTGCCTCATAAAGGCAGACGCTTTCCTTCGGGGGATGGTTCGGGCGGTAGTCGGCACCCTTGTGGAAGTGGGTACCGGAAAGCGAAGCCCGGAGTCGGTAGCTGAAATCCTGGCGGCATGTGACAGGCGCGAATGCAAAGTGAGCGCCCCGCCCAGAGGATTGTATCTTTCGAGAGTAGAATACTGAGGAGATGGTTAGTATGCAGAGGACCTTCACGGCAAAGCCGAACGAAATAGAGCGTAAGTGGTACGTGGTTGACGCGAGCGGGAAGTCAGTGGGGCGACTGGCGTCTCAGGTGGCAAAGATCCTGCGCGGCAAGAATAAGCCTATCTTCACGCCGCACGTGGATACCGGCGATCACGTCATCATCATCAATGCTGAAAAGGTAGTAATGACCGGACGAAACAAACCGGATGAGCAGATCTACCATCATACAATGTACCCAGGCGGTATTCGCAGCATCTCCCGTGGTACGATGCTGGAGAAGTCGCCGGACAAGTTCATCACACGTATAGTCAAGGGCATGCTTCCGCACAACACGCTCGGCGCACACACGCTTAAGAAGCTAAAGGTTTATATCGGGGCAGAGCATCCGCATGAGGCTCAGATGCCCGAGGCGTTGGAGATCTAGGGCCATTATTCACCAACGGAGTGAATGATGCTAAGAAGGCCCTGCATTGTGCGGGGAACGCATAATGCAGGCGAGGAGGAGATACTATTTTGGCAGAGCAGGTAAGATACTACGCCACCGGTCATCGTAAGAATGCCACCGCCAAGGTTTGGCTTTCGCCCGGCACCGGTGTCATAACCATCAACAATCGCACTATCAGCGAGTACTTGGGACGCAAGACGCTGGAGATGCTGGTGAACCAGCCGCTCGAGATCGTTGATGCAGTCGGCAAGTTTGACGTGAAGGCGTCTGTGCTTGGCGGAGGCATTTCCGGTCAGGCCGGCGCACTCAGACATGGCATATCCAAGGCGCTCACTTCAGCGGACCCGGAGTACCGCATCCCGCTTCGCAGACTAGGCTATTTGACCAGGGACCCAAGAGTCAAAGAGCGCAAAAAGTTCGGTCGAAAGCGCGCACGAAGAGGATTCCAGTTCTCAAAGCGCTAATCTGTATATGGATTCGAAACTACGTTCCCTCTCCCTGTTTTTGGGGAGGGGGAACTTCCCATATGGGACTTTCGTCTATTTCTATTGCGGGGCAACCGATAATACGTAATGGTACCCCGTCCTCGTTGAGGATTGTCTGGCGCTGAACTAGCGCTAGACGACGACCGGAGGCAAGGAATGTCGCGAAAGAAACATGTAATACTGATAGTAGTCGTTCTGCTGTTTTGCGCGTGGGCCACGGTTTGCGCGGATCAGACAATCAACGTCACGCTTGATCCGCCAAAGTCCGACGCGAGCGATCTGCGCTTGAAGCATGAGACCCGCAGCAAAGCGACCCCCTCCACTGAGAAGCAGTATACCGCCCAGACCGCCAAATCCACTTCCAAGTCCAAGGATTCTGTTGTTGGGCAAGTGGGTGTGGTCAGCGCGTCATCAGCGGCCATCGCGCGCATGCCATCGGATAACGGTTACACGCTGTTTACTTGCCCGAAAGATACCTATCTAGCCGTGACCGGAGAGCGGTCAGGTTGGTACGGTGTGCTCATGGTGGACGGGAGCACGGGTTGGGTTCCGAAAAGCAAGGTGACCATTCTTGAGTATCAGGTGAAGGGTTCGGCCTCGGACGGAGCGTTCGGCGCCAGAGTTGTGCAGACGGCGTTGAAGTATCTGGGAATTCCGTACAAATGGGGTGGCTATTCCGGCAGCGGCATTGACTGTTCAGGCTTTGTGAAGGCGGTTTTCGCCACTCACGGCATCAGTCTGCCTCGCGTTTCCAGAGACCAGGCGGTTGTGGGCACATCGGTGGGGTTTTCTGAGTTGCAGGCCGGTGACCGACTGTACTTTGCGTGCAAGGGCGCACAGGTTGATCACACCGGAATCTATATGGGCAACGGTCTCTTCATTCATTCCTCAGTCAGCAATCGCGGGGTGGCGGTAGATAGCCTGCTAAAGGCGTTTTACGTGAAGTCTTTGGTCGCCGCCCGCAGATCATAACCTGGCTTGCATTATGCAGGAACGCATAATGCAGGTCTTTGCGAGTATGATTCACGCTTCGCGCGTATCATGTGGGTCCACGGTTTGACTCAGTTCGTGCGTGATGGTATACTCGAACCGACTCTCCCGTAATCCCAAATCAGCAGGAGGCGCTCAAGGTGAAGTGCAGTAAGTGCGGCGGTGAAAACCCATCTCAGGCCAAGTTCTGTATTTCGTGCGGTCAATCGCTGGCTCCGACCGGAATGCCGGTTGCTGCTGCTCCGGACGTTCCTACGAAGAGCAGTCCCGCGCTTGGCATAATCGCCGGCGTACTGGTTGTCATACTGCTGGCAGTGGTCGCTATGTGGGTGAAGGGCAGGGGCGTTACACAGGCCTCAATACCAAATGGTCGCCAGACCCCCGTGGTGAGAGCTCCCGGACTGCCAACCGGGCCTCAGGCTGATCTGCTCAAGGCGAATAAGAACCAGATGCCGACACTGAACACGCCGCAGAAGAATCCGCCCCCGCAGGATGTGGTGAAGTATCTGGAGCATCTCAAGAAGGTGGACGATGCCAGACTGGAACTGCAAAGGCGAGAGGTAGCCTCGATGCTGGGGATGATGACAAAGGCGCAGGCCGCAAACTTGGAACAGTGGCTGAAGGCAAGCGATCCTGATACGCAGATAAACGAAGCGGACAGCACCGCTGAGGCGAAGAAGATGACTTCCGAACTCAACACCGAGTGGCAGAAGCTGAGCGCATTCTTCCTCTCAGTGCCCGCGCCGGAGCCTTGTGCCACTCTTGCCGGACAGTATTACGATGCTCTGCGCGGCGTGCTAACCTCGTTCCAGCAGATTAACCAGAAGGTGGCAGACCTGGACGTGAGCGCGCTGTACATGATGAAAGGCCAGACTGACGCCGTGGACGCTAAGTTCACGAAGACCGATACGGAACTCTCATCGGTGTGTACGCGCTACGGGATAGATAAGACATTCTCCATCACTCCTGATGGAGGTATGCCGTCGGTTACCGGACTGCAGGTACCCGTGTCTCCGTAGGGCTGAGTGAACGGCTATGATCTTACGTTTTGCGCAATAAACCCCTGTTCTGCAGGGGTCTTTGCGTAGTATAGGAGAGGTGTATTCACGTGAAGGTACTAATCACCGGGGCGTCCGGAATGCTGGGCGCGGATCTGCGCACGGCGTTAGGGGAAGAACACGAACTCGTACTGGCCGATGTAGTCGGCGATGTGACCCAGATGGACATCACAGACACGGCTCAGGTCATGAGCGTTGTGGGAGCCTGCAAACCGGATGTGGTTGTTCATTCCGCCGCATACACGGATGTGGATGGCTGCGAGCGTGACCCTGACAAGGCATACAAGGTCAATGCGTTCGGTACGTGGAACGTCGCTGCTGCCTGTCAGAAGTATGATGCCGCGATGGTCTACGTGAGCACGGATTTCGTTTTCGACGGCGAGAAGACCGAACCTTATATCGAGTATGATCTTACCAATCCGCTGAGCCACTACGGCGCGTCAAAACTGGCAGGCGAACGGCATGTGCGCGAGCTTTGTCCCAGACACTATATCACTCGTACCGCGTGGCTCTACGGCGAACACGGCAAGAACTTCCCGTACAGCATCATGAATGCGGCCAAGACGCGGAAAGAATTGAAAGTCGTGGCTGATCAGATAGGGACGCCTACACTTACGGTGGATCTTGCGGCGACCATCAAGGGGCTGATCGAGACCCCGATGTACGGCGCCTATCATGTCACGAACGGGGGCTTCTGTTCATGGTACGATTTTGCGGTGGAGATACTGCGGCTGGCAGGCGTGACGGATGTAGAAGTTCTGCCGATTAAGGGCGAGGAATGGCCCAGTCCCACGCGGCGGCCTGCGTACAGCGTACTCAGGAACTATTCGCTCGAACTGCAGGGCAGAGACAATCTCCGACCGTGGCAAGACGCCCTGGCCTGGTTCATCTCACGGGTGAAGGAATAGCCCGTTATGCACTCATCGGAGGGCCTGTGATGCCGAATCTCAACATAGAGAAATACCGCCGGATGCTTGCTGAAGAGCGCGCCCGTATCTGTGACGAAATTGACGCTGTGGAGCGTGACATCGGTCGTGATGACGTTGACGGCGGACAAAATGAACAGGCAGACTACGACCAGCATCCCGCTGATGCGGCCACCGATACCTTTGTGAAAGAGCGCGATATTGCCATAAGGGATTCGTTTCGCGACGTGATTGGGCGTATAGATGAGGCTGTTGGCAAGATCGAGCGCGGCACATACGGATCATGCGACCGTTGTGGCGCCGAAATTCCCAAGGCGCGCCTGGATGCCGTTCCGCATGCCCTATACTGCCTGGAGTGCCAAGACCTGGTTGAGGCATCGTGAAACCAAGATACATCTACCTGATAGCAGTGTTTGCCGCCGCACTTGACCAGATGGCAAAGTGGGCGGTGGTGAGCCGTCTCTCTCTTGGGTCTCCGGTGTCGGTTATTGGCGGTGTCGTTGATTTGACCCTGGTACACAATCCCGGAGGAGCGTTCGGAACCTTTCAGTCTTCCACCGTACTGCTGACAGTGATTGCGCTTGCGGTGGCTGTGGCCATCGTCTTACTGGTGCGGCGTCCGGCGAACTTCTCTAACCTGGCGGGTACTGCGTTGGGCCTGCTATTGGGCGGTGCGGTGGGCAACCTGATAGATCGGTTGCGATTCCATTATGTCATTGACTTCATTGACTTTCACGTGTGGCCGGTCTTTAACGTTTCAGATATTGCCATCGCCATCGCCATGATGCTGTTAGCGTGGCAATTCCTCGTTGTTGAACGATCAGCGGATAAGGATGCAAAGAATTAGCTTATGAGATCAGTGCTGTTTCACATAGGACCGTTGCCGATACGAGCTTACGGCCTGATGCTGTGGTTTGGGTTGATGCTCGGATTGTGGCGCACGCTTCGCGCATCGAAGGGGACCGGTATCAAGCCGGACTACGTGGTAGACCTGGCGCTCTATACCGTGCTGGCAGGCATAATAGGCGCTCATGTTGGCTCCATACTCCTCGATCTACCCTATTTCCTGAAGAACCCCGGCGAGATAGCGAGTTTGTGGAAGGGCATTCTCTCGCCGACCGGAGGCATTCGGGGACTTTCGTTTCACGCAGGGTTGATATGCGCACTGGGTGTCGCTGCGCTGTACGCACGCTCTCGTAAGCTGAAGTTTCTGGACGTCACGGACCTCTTCTCTCCTGGCCTGGTGATAGGCTACTCTGTGACCCGCATAGGCTGCTTTCTTAACGGGTGCTGCTACGGCGTGCCGACCAGTCTGCCGTGGGGCGTGCGCTTCTGCGTGGACGGCGGGTGGACCCCACCCAGCCACCCGGCCCAGCTCTATGCCATCGCCGCCAATGTGGTGATCTACTTCATGCTGGTCAGGCTGGAGAGACATCGCCTGTTCTCGGGACAGGTCTTCTTCAGCTACCTTTGCCTCTACTCGGTGTATAGGTTTATGAACGAGTTTGTTCGCAAGGGTGTAACCGCCGAGGTCGCGTTCTGGGGCCTCACGCAGGCGCAGGTGGTCAGTCTTGTTGCGCTGCTGGTGTTCCTGCCCATTCTGATTTTCAAATGGCGAGCAGCGACCGGCAAGGAGCGAAAGTAATGCCCACGCTTGTTGTCGCACAGGAAGACGAAGGGATACGGGTTGACTCGTTCCTGGCAGCCAAAGTGTCTGATACAAGCCGCTCGGCGTTGAGGCGGCTGATTGACGAAGGCTGCGTGACCGTGAACGGCAAAGCGCCGAGAGCGTCACAACAATTGCGGACAGGTGACGAGGTTACTTACGCAGTACCTGACGCGAAACCATCTCACACCTCGGCTGAAGACATCGCTTTGGACGTGGTTTACGAGGATGTCGACCTGATTGTGCTGAACAAGCCCAAGGGTATGGTGGTCCACCCTGCGCCGGGCGCCTCTGCCGGCACGTTGGTGAACGCGCTGCTCTCCCACTGCAAGGGACTCTCCACCATAGGCGGCGAAGAACGGCCGGGCATCGTCCACCGCTTGGATAAGCAGACCTCCGGCTTGATCGTGGTTGCCAAGAACGACGTCACCCATCGCCACCTTCAGAAACAGATACAGGCAAGAACGGCAATCAGGAAGTACCTGGCGCTGGTGTGGGGCGATCCCAGATTTCAGCAGGCGGAGGTTGACGCACCCATTGGTCGCCACCCTGCTGATCGGAAGAAGATGGCGGTGATCGAGTCGTCCCACCACAAATCCCGTGATGCCGTAACAGATTTCTGCGTGCTTGAAAGATTCGGGCCGTTTACCTTGCTTGAGGCTGGTCTGCGCACCGGGCGCACACACCAGGTGCGGGTACATGCGGCGTTTGCCGGGCATCCGGTGGTGGGTGATGCAGTCTACTCCGGCAACAGACGGCTGAAGACCGGACGCAACGAGTTCATGCTGGAGGTCAACCGGCTCATTGATGAGCTGCAGGGTCAGGCGCTTCACGCGTATCAACTCAGCTTCGATCACCCGAGGACCGGGGAGAGGCTGGAGTTTACCTCGGAGATGTCGCCGGAGATGAAGAAGCTTGTCGAGTACATCCAGGCCCACTGCGGCGAGTGAGCGGAGGCAGAACCTATGACGCCGATTCAAGTCAGGGTAGGGGATGTCGCGGAGATGCGCAAGGCACACCCCTGCGGCGGTGTGGAATGGGACGTGACGAGGGTAGGCGCGGACATCGGACTGATGTGTCGAACCTGTGGACGCAGGGTCATGCTGGCCAGAGATGAGTTTGAGCGCAGGTTGAAGACACTTCGCAGTAACGATCAATCTGAATCCGGCGCATCTGAATCCTGCGCAGATTGACTCCGCCTCGCGGATTTGGTATCATAAGCGCGTTGCGCCCCCGTAGCTCAGGGGATAGAGCGTGGGCCTCCGAAGCCTGAGGCGCAAGTTCAAGTCTTGCCGGGGGCGCCAATAACGAAAGAATTGCCCTGATTCGCATAGCGGATCGGGGCTTTCTGTTTCATGGCAGCAACCGAGCCTCCTTCATGGATAGTCTTTCCTCCGAAACCTTTTCCTCGATTTTCGTAATTTGCCCTTAATCTTTCCAGGTAATAGACGATAATTAGAGTAGATAGAGCAGATAGGGAAACGGATTTGCTTTCGTGTCGTTGCACGACAGACCTGCACTCCTCTAGTTGACACGCGTACGCAGGTTGAAAGCACGGTAGTTTCACTGTCGTCCATCACGGCATATTTTCGCGTTTTCGATGAGGCGAACAAAGGAGGCACCACGTGGTGTTATCTCAACTGCTTGCACATGACAGCGCCGTGGGAGTAGACATCGGTAGCAGCAGCATCAAGCTTGTGCATGCCGAACCCACAAAGAACGGCGTCCGTATTTCTCACATTGCTATGTGTCCAACTCCTCCGGATAGTGTGAAGGAGGGAGTGGTAGTCAACATTCCTGAGGTTGCAGATGCGATTCAGTTCGCCTTGCGATCTGCGGGCATCAAGACGTACAGCGCCGTGACTGCCATTGCCGGTCCCGGTGTGGTGGTGCGGCACGTGCAGGTTCCGCGGATGACTGAGCAGGTATTCCGCAAGACTATCGGCTTTGATGCTGGGAGATACATATCCTCCGCAGCCGAGGACAGCATAGTGGAGTTTGAGATCATTGGCGAGTCAGATGATCACAACCAGATGAATGTGCTGATTGTGGCAGCGCCCAAGAACATTGTGGACAGCAAAGTGGCAGCCATTGAACAGGCCGGGTTGGATCCGATTTCAGTAGATGTGGAAGCCTTCTGCACGTTCAGGACCCTGGTTGACTACGGCAGCGATGCCAGTCTGCGCCAGGGCACCATAGCTCTTCTGGATATCGGCGCCAGCCACACTGAGATCAATTTGGTATGCAACGGCAAACTCGAACTCACTCGTACTATTCCTATCGCAGGCCGCAGTCTGAGCAACGCTATCAAGAATGCTGAGAGCTGCACTGATGAAGAGGCCGAACAGATCAAGCGCTCCATGGACATGAGCGAGTTGATAGGTCTTCCTGCCGGCAGCGCTACCAGCCAGTCACTGAAGGTAGTGCAGTCACTGGTGGACGAGGTGCTTAAGGAGGTTCGGCGTTCCGTCAACTTCTACCAGTCGCAGCTTCAGGACGGAACTGTGGACATGACTGTGAGCAAGTTGGTTCTTACGGGTGGCACTTCCCGACTGAAGGGACTGCAGCCATATGCCAACAGCCGGTTGAACGTTGAGGTGACCACTGGAAACCCGGCGCTGTGTGACATGATTCACCTGTCTCCTTCGCATGGAGAGGTGAGCGACGAAGACGTTTCGCTATTGGCCGTAGCATTTGGCCTTGCCGTAAAGGAACTGCCTGCGTCGGCACGTTTGGCTTACGCGGCATAGACTGTACCGCGTTATTCACGAAGACCATGAATAACGCTCTGAAGGCCCTGCATTATGCAGCGAATGCACAATGCAGGCTAGTTCGTGAGCAAAGGGGTTGAAAAGCCATGCCCTCCATTAACATGATTGCCGCCCGTCGGGCGGAGAAGAAACGCATAGAGAAGTTTGTGTACATTACGCTGATGGTGATAGCAGGTGAGGCGGCTCTGGTGCTGGGAACTCTGGGTTTCATGACAGCCAAGGTGCATGCCGCCGGTTCCCACATCAAGCAACTGGACGCACAGATGATCCGCGTTCAGCCTACAGTAGAGCGTATTCAGAGCTACGAGTCTGAGATCAAGGATCTGAAGCCGCGTTTGGATCTACTGGAAAGCTCCAGAAAGAGTACGCTAACGTGGTACGTCATTATGCATGATCTGGCGCGCAGTATGCCGGAAAAGACCTGGCTTACGAGTGTGTCTACTCAGGTGGTGCAGCCGTCAGCAGCAGACGTATTGCAGACGCCGTCCGCTACCATCAGTATAGGCGGCAACTCGATCAGTCAGAAGCTCGTTGGTGAGACTATGTTGAGACTAAACGAGTGCCCCGAATTTGATCGAGTGGACCTTACCTATACGCAGGAAGCAGGTGGCACACTTAAGGCGTTGCAGTTCATGATATCGGCGAAGCTTGGCAGTGAGCCGCAGAAAGGAGGCGCCGAAAATGCTAAGAATTAGACCCACAAAACAAACGTTGATAGCCCTTGCGGTGGTCGCAGTATTGATATTGGGCGCATGCGGCTTCATGTACTACAACTTCGGCTGCAAAATAGGCACGCTGAACGCGGAGATAGATAAGAAGCAGCAGAAGCTGGATAACAGTGAGGAGACTACCAGACGACTTGCGAGAGTCGAGCTTGAGTACACTGGCGCCCAAGCAAAGCTAGGTTCTTTGGAAAAGGGAGTCTCTACCAAGGCGTATCTGCCCACTCTTCTGAGGCAGATTGAGGACATGGGGCGTGGAGTGAACATGCGCGTAGTGGGCGTGCGGCCAATGGTAACCGCTGCCCCGCCACCGCCACCGCCAACCACCAGCGCAGACGGCAAGACGACGAAGGTTGCCCGGAAGGCGCCCGATCCTTATGACAAGCTTGACATAGACATTGAGGTTGTCGGCAAATACAGCGATGTTACGCACTTCCTGTACATGATCACATCGTTCCCGAAGATCATCGCCGTGAATAGCGTTCAGATGAGTCTTGCAAGTGGCGATGCCCGTAATCAGCCTGGGTCACCACTACTGTCCGTGAAGTTGGGCACCACGGCTTTTATACTGAAGGAATCCTCGCAGCCCGCGAAGACCGGCGATCAGAAGACCGCAAAAGCCGAAGCGGTAGCTAGCAGCGGAGGTGTATGATGAAAGCTGAAAAAAATCAGAAGAATCAGTTGGTGGTTCTCTGCGTCCTGGTAGTGGTTGTCGTGGGTTTCGGCGTATATCGGATGATGGGCGCATCAACCAGTGCGAACTCTCCGGTCAAGGCGCCGGTGAGCCATGCGCAGACTGCTAACCCGGCTGCGGAAGTAACCGGCGATCAGGCCGGGGCTGTCGAAACACAGGCTTTGGTACAGGCCGTTGGTTTTGTTAAACCGGCAAAGGATCCTTTCACGCCGCAGGTGGCGCCTAGTGATTCGGTAGCGGTTCCTGCGCAGACTACGCGCACTCAGAGGTTGCCTCTCATAAGTAGAAGTCCGGGACTATCACTTCCAGTGATGCCGTCATTTGGCGGTCCTCCCGGAGGTCTTACCCTTCCGCCCGTGGTGCAGGTTGATCCTACCAAGGATATGGCGCTCACCGGTGTTGTTGAGGGAGAAGTCAATGTAGCCGTCATTCACGATGGTGACTCGCGCCACATCGTGAGAGAAGGCCAGAGCCTGAACGGTGGATTGGTAGTTCGTTCCATCACTCGTTCCGGCGTTCGTCTAAGCGGCAACGGCAGGAGCTATTTCCTGGCGTTGAGCACCGGCAAAGGCGGATAGTCCGCATTATTCATGAAAAGCATGAATAATGCTCAGAAGGCCGCGGATTATGCGGGACATGCATAATCTGCGCTAGGGATTCCAGTTTGTGCATTCCGTCGACACGGACGTCCGTTTCGCAATCAGGAGGAAATGATGCAGTTCGACAAGGGACACTCGCAAAGACATTCTGCAGGTTTCGGTGTGATGGGGTTGAAATGGGGCCTCGTCCTTTTGACCCTGGTAATTCTAACAGGTGTATGCGCCGTAACCGCGCATGCCGCCCTGCCTTACATCAGCAAGATTGATGTAAGGGACATGGGTGACGCCGTGCAGATCACGGCGCTCAGCTCGTCTGCTATACAGGTACAGACCGGCAGACTGGGAGATCGCTACATTGTGGTGGACTTGCAGGGTAGGCTTGCCACCAGGGAGCAGAAGAGGGTCGTATTCAATGCTGCCGGAATCCGCGCGGTGCGATCCGCTTGCTTCAAGGATACACCCACGACAGCTCGAATAGCCATTGGCACCACTGCCATGCTTGACTATTCAGTCAAGACCTATTCTGACAACAGGCGAACCGTTGTTCTTGTTCGCAAGCAGGGTGTAGCTACTGCCAAGGCTCAGATGCCAAGCGTGGTAGCAAAGCCGGCGCCGAGCAGGTCAGAGCGACCGCTTGGTGACGGAGAAGCGCAGATCGCTGCAAAACCGCAGAAACTGGTTTCTCTGGATTTTGTAGGAAGTGACATTCACGATGTTCTGAAAGCGCTGGCCATCCAGGGTGGGGTGAACATCGTGGCGAGTCCGGATGTGAAGGGCAATGTCACCGTTTCTCTTACCAAAGTCACCGTTGACGAAGCGCTGAAACTGGTCACCAATATCAGCGGTTTCAAGTATCAGTTTGTAGACGGGTCATACGTGGTGGGCACTGCGGATAACGTCAAGAACATGACGGTTGGCGCTATGACGCCCGAAGAGAAGGGCACAGAAGTTGTCATCATCAGCTATGCCGATCCGGTCATGATAATGAAAATGCTTGAGGAACAGTATGCCGATGTGAACATCAGCTCCAATGTCGGCAAGGAGTCCAAGGTTCCCGCTGTGCTCATTCTTTCTGGACCAAAAAGCAGTATTGAAGCGGCCAAGGCGCTGGCGGACGGCATAGAGAAGTCCGTTTCAGACTCCTCACAGGATCTCACAACTGAAGTCTACGAAGTGAAATATGCAGATATCGCCGAACTTGCGGCGCTAATGACGGCTGCTGTTCCGGGCCTGAGAGTGACAATCGGTCCTGCACAGGGGTTCAACATGCAGGCTCCGACGGCCGTAGCTCTGGGATCGGGTGATATGGCTGCTCCTGTCACAGCGGGCGACCTGAAGAATGCGCCGTCGAAGATGCTTCTGCTGCAAGGATCAACCGCAGGGGTTGAGAAGGCGAAGGCTTTGCTTGCGAAACTGGACACACCCGTACCTCAGATTTTGATTGAGGCCAGGGTTGTAGACATCAGTGACACCAGCGCTGACCAACTGGGTATTTCTTGGGGTGACAGTGTTACTGGGCTTTCAAGTACTACCTTTGCAGAGCCTTGGGCAGTCGGAGCTGATGGAGCAATACTCAAAGACAATCCTCATGCTGCCGTAAACAACTCTCTCAGCATCGGTCGGTTCATCCGGTCGCCGCTTGCCATCCAGGCATCCATCAAGGGACTCATCGAGTCTGGAAAAGGCAAGGTTCTGGCAAATCCGAATGTTCTTGCGCTTGACGGCAAGCCGGCCAGCGCATTCGTTGGCGACGAGGTTAAGTATGTGATCAAGGTGGATCAGGCTCTTAATGGAGGCACCACGGTGACCACTGAGACCGCACGAGTGGGCGTTCAGTTGCACACCGTCAGCAGGATCAGCTCAGACGGGTACATCACCATGAACCTGCATCCTGAGGTGAGTGTTATTACCAAGTGGATGGATACGCCCGCTAAGATCACCCTGCCTCAGATATCTCGTAGATACATTGACAGCACTGTTCGCGTCAAAGACGGCGAGACGATAGTCATAGGCGGACTTATCAAGGACGACGAACTGAAGAGCATGTCCGGCGTACCTTTCCTGAAGGACTTGCCTTTCATAGGTCAGCTCTTCAAGTCCCGATCCACTACTAAGACACACTCCGAGGTTATGATGTTCATAACTCCGAGAGTCCTCGTGGATAAGTAGAAACCGTTTATGTACTCGCGCGGTGGTAGACAACTGATGACACTACTGCCGCGCGAGTCTTGGCCTGCATTCTGGGTTCAGAAACGCATAATGTAGGGTCTTCTGAGCGCATAAATCATTTTATGAAATATGCGTACTGATACTGCAAGGGAAATAGAATGGCGAAGAAGGGCATAGGCGACGCCTTCGTAGAAGCAGGTCTCGTCACCGAAGATCAACTCCAACAGGCGCTTGAGAAGCAGTTGCAGCTTGGCGCTAGCGAGAAGATCGGTGATGTGCTTGTGACTATGGGGCTAGTCTCTGAAAAAGAAAAAGTAAAATGCCTGGGCAAGTATTGGGGTTACCAGTTTGTGGATCTTACGGATCAGTCTGTGGATCCCGAAGCTGTGAAGTGTATATCCCATGACTTGGCACGCCGCTACAAGGTGATGCCGGTCAGCAGGCATAACGGTTCGCTGGTTCTCGCTATGAAGAACCCGCTGGACGTGTTTGCGTTAGATGAAGTGCGTTTGGTAACGGGAGCCGAGATAGAAGCGGTGATCGCCACTGAAGAAGACATCTCAGCGGCGATTATGCAGCAGTACGGATGCGAATCTTCTTCCGCCGAAGCTGTCAACGAACTGGTTGACGATATCCAGACCTCTGACATTGCACTGGATGAGGCAGAGACCAGCGAAGAGGATGTGTCCGTAGAAGAGCTGAGGGAACTCAGTGAAGAGGCTCCGGTTGTAAAACTGGCAAATCTGATAATATCGAAGGGTGTGCAGGAGAAATGCAGCGACATCCACATCGAACCGGGCAAGACTGCGATGAGGGTGCGTTACAGAATTGATGGGATGATGCAGGAAGGCCTGGTGGTGCCTAAGAAGGTGCAGGCCTCGCTGACATCACGCATAAAGATTATGGCCGACATGGATATTGCGGAGAAGCGATCACCTCAGGACGGCCGCATAAGCGCTACCGTGGACGGCAGACAATTTGACTTTCGCGTGTCCACTCTCCCGAATATCAACGGAGAGAAGATAGTACTCCGAGTTCTGGACAAAGGCTCGGTGATGATCGGTTTGAACAAGCTGGGTTTCCTGCCGCATACCATGGAGCTTTTTGAGTCCATGATAAACCGAACATACGGGATTAACCTGGTAACAGGGCCTACCGGAAGCGGAAAGTCCACCACCCTGTATTCGGTGTTGGCAAAGTTGAACACCGGAGACAAGAATATACTGACGATTGAAGATCCGGTGGAGTACGAATTGCCCGGACTCACGCAGACGCAGGTTAATGTGCGTGCCGGATTGACATTTGCATCAGGTTTGCGCACGATGTTGAGGCAGGACCCGGATGTGATAATGGTTGGAGAGATTCGAGACCAGGAAACCGCGATGATAGCGGTGGAGGCAGCCCTGACCGGACACTCGGTACTGGCGACACTGCATACCAATGATGCGCCTGGAGCCATTACAAGGCTGATGGATATGGGTGTAGAGTCGTTCTTGATCGCCTCTGCAGTTGTCGGTGTGCTGGCCCAGCGGCTGGTGCGGCTTATCTGTCCGAAATGCAAGGAATCATACACTCCGCCAAAAGACGCTGTAAGACGGTTAGGAATAGAGATTGAGGACGGCGCCGAGGTAACATTCAGCCGTGGCAGAGGGTGTGACTACTGCAAGGGCAGCGGTTATAAGGGCAGGATAGGCATCTATGAGCTGATGCCGGTGACCGATAAGGTCAGAGATTTGATATTAGCCAATGGTTCTTCCTACTCGATCAAGGATGTGGCAATCGAACAGGGCATGAAAACGCTCAGGGACGATGCCATCCAGAAGATCTTGCTTGGGATGACCACCGTGGAAGAGTCGCTTAGAGTGATATTTGCAGGATAGCGCATCGCGGTTCCACGCGATGCAGGGAGAAACGAATGCAGGAAGCCAGATTCCTGGATGATGATGATTTCAACTCGCAGGATAGTCGTTCGGAGTTCGAGTTGTTGGATGGTCGGCAATCCCAGTCGGTTGTTGATGTACACATTGACGACCTGCTGAGGATTACTGCGGAGCGGGGCGCGTCTGATCTGCACCTGACAGCCGGTCTCCCGCCCATGGTGCGTGTAGACGGTGTGCTGCAGACGACGCCGTACGAGGAACTGACGCCCAGAGATACGCAGCGGTTGGTGTACGATATACTCACCAACGATCAGATACAATGGTTTGAGAAGACCCGCGAGTTGGATTTTTCATATGGACTCAAAAACATCGGGCGGTTCAGGGTGAACGCGTATCGGCAGCGCGGCAACGTTGGAGTAGCGCTGAGAGCCATCTCCACTCAGATTCCGACGATGGAGGAACTCGGACTACCGCCGCTACTGAAGGACTTGTCTAGAAAACATAGCGGACTGGTGCTGGTGACTGGGCCTACCGGAAGCGGCAAGTCAACAACCATTGCTACGATGATAGACGCCATTAACTGCGAACGCGCTTGTCACATTATGACAATTGAAGATCCCATAGAGTACCTGCACCGGCACAAGCGAGCCATGGTAAACCAGCGAGAGTTGAACACGGATACGGACTCATTCGAGAATGCGTTAAGAGCCGTACTCAGGGAAGACCCTGATGTCATACTTGTCGGTGAAATGCGAGACTTGGAGACTATTGCATCTGCGCTGACTCTAGCCGAGACCGGTCACCTGGTCTTCGGTACGCTTCACACGCGAAATGCGCCGCAGACCATGGACCGGATTGTAGACGTGTTTCCACCGCACCAGCAGGATCAGATCAAGGTGCAGTTGTCAAACTGTCTGGAGTCCATTGTTGCGCAGCAGTTGATACCAAAGGTTGGCGGCGGACGTTACGCGGCCATTGAAATACTGATAGCCACGCCCGGTATTCGGAATCTGATCCGAGAAGGCAAGACCTTCCAGATTTATTCCAGTATGGAAACCGGTGCAGGGCAAGGCATGACCACAATGGACAAGGTGCTTGCCGACGCATGCAGGCGCGGCATCATTAGTCATGATGAAGCGTCTGCCAGGGCGTTGGATAAGGATAACCTGATGCGCTTCATAAACGGCACATAGCCTGCGTGTTTCACATAACTCGTGAATCATGACATGAATGCCTGCATTCTGCGAGAATTACGCGATGCGGGTCAGCTACGAGAAAAGGGGAATGAAAGATGCCCACATATTCATATACAGCCGTTGATCAGAACGGCAAAGCAATCAAAGGAAAAGTAGATGCTGAGAGTCAGCAGTCGGTGACGACAAGGCTGCGAGAACGCGGTGTCCATGTAACCGGCATAAGCGAGAAGAAGTCAAGTTCTCACTCAAAGAGCGGAAATGTGGGTCAGGTGAAGGTCAAGCTTGAATCACTGACTGTGTTCACTCGTCAGTTGGCGACGATGATCAATGCCGGCATTGGTATCATTCGGTGCCTGGATATCCTTGAGAATCAGCTCAAAGATCCTGGATTGAAGGTGGTGGTGGGGCAGACGATGCGAGATGTGAAGAACGGTCTCAGCCTCACTGATGCTTTTGCCAAGCACCCCGGGGTGTTCTCAAAACTCTACGTGAACATGATTCGGGCTGCGGAACTTGGCGGCATACTTGACCAGATTCTTGAGCGCATTGCAACGTTCCTTGAGTATGATATGGAAGTGCGCACGAAGATCAAGTCGGCCATGATGTACCCGGTCATCGTGCTTTGCTTCTCGGTAGTCATGATTGGCGTTCTCTTCGTTTTCGTGCTGCCGAGATTCAAGGAGATTTTTGATAGTATGCAGGTGCAAATGCCTATATACACCGAGTTGCTCTTTAGCGCCGCATCATGGATGCAGAAGTTTTGGTATATTCCCATGATCGTAACCGCGGCAGCGGTAGTAATCGTCAAGAAATTGGACAAGACCGAGGCCGGTCACTACTTCTTTGATAATCTGAAGCTGAAGGTTCCTGTTATGGGTGATATCATCAAGAAGATGGCCATATCGAGATTCTCAAAGACCTTTGGCACGCTGATTGCCAGCGGTGTTCCAATGATGCGAGCGCTTGAGATAGTGGGGGATACCGCTGGAAACGCAGTCATCGCCCGGGGAGTTGAAACAGCCAGAGAGAGCGTTCGCGAGGGTCAGAAAATCAGTTCTCCGCTCGAAGCCACTGGGTTGTTCCCAGCTATGGTAACGCACATGATAGACATCGGCGAAGAAACCGGACGGCTTAGCGATATGCTGTACAAGGTATCTGAATTCTATGAGAAGGAAGTGGACGCCGCGGTGAAGGGCTTAACTTCACTGATTGAGCCGTTGCTCATAGTGTTCATGGGCGTGGTAGTAGGATTCATAGCCGTATCAGTTATGGGTCCGATCTTCAAGCTGGTGAGTTCCATTGGATAGGCGTGGAGCGTAGATGACATCTAGCAGTAAACTCTTACTTTCAACATCGGGGAAACGATGAGACCAAATAAGCAAGCAAATACAACAGATGATACTGTACAGCGCCTGCTGTCCCGATATTCCCGCACCAAGGATGGGCGGCTGAGGGACAAGATAGTGCTTCAGTTCAAGCAACTCGTAGAGAGTGTGGCCCGGCGATTCGCCGGATCTGGTGAGCCGATAGAAGACCTTACGCAAGAGGGATACATCGGGCTACTCACCGCCACGGATCTGTACAATGCAGACAAAGGCGTCAAATTCTCTACCTATGCGACGCACTTTATCATCGGTCAGATCAAACACGCATTGCGGGACAAAGGCAAGATCATCAAGGAGCCGGCCTGGCTTCAGGAGTTGAATCACCGGGTGACTCGTGTGATAGACGCTCTGTACCAGGAACTCGGAAGGCAGCCTACCGCTGGTGAGATCGGCAATGAAATGCATTTGCCGGAGGAGACGGTTCGAGATCTTCTCACCACGCGAGAGGTCTTCAAGGTCAGCTCGTTGGACGTTGATCCGGATGAGAAGTCATCCAGTGAACTAGACAAAGCATGTGAGGAAAAGTGCGAGTCATTCCAGTTGCCGGTCGAGGACAAAATTGTGCTCGAGATGGCGGTGAACAAGCTGAAGATCGTTGAACAGAAAGTAATCCAGGAGTTCTACTATACGGGACTAAGTCAAACCGAAATTGCGGCCAAACTCGGCATATCGTGCAACTATGTGTCGCACATTCTGAGGAATGGCACGAAGAAACTGAGGCGCATATTGACTACTGATGAGATTCGTGAGGCTCAAACTCAACTGCAGTTGGCAGGTCGCCGGTCCGACGTAGTTCTGGCGAATTCGAAGTCGGAGATCGTTGACGGGCTGACCGGCGCCTACACCGGAGAGTATCTGAGCAGCAGGCTGGACGAGGAATTGACGCGAGCTGCCAGAGAAGATTCGGAGACGGCTTTTGCCATCTTCTCGATAGACGGATTGGAGCGCGTGTGTTCCCAGTTCGGCTCCATGCGTCGCGATGATGCTCTCTGCGACCTTTCTCAGGTGATTAAGGCTAGCGTTCGCCGCTGTGATGTGGTGGGACGCATAGGCGATCAGGAGTTCGGAGTCATACTGCTTCATACCAAGCGCTCTCCCGACCGCGTGTGCATGAGGGTTAAGGATGCCATTGAGCAGTGGCGCTTCCAGATAGAGAACGCAGATTCTGTTGCCGCGTTTAGTGCGGAGATGGCGTATTCAGTCTCGCCGGATGATGCAACAACCGGGTCTGAGCTTATCAGACTTGCCTGGCAGCGGCTGGAGCTAAACAGGTCGAAGTACGAGCGCAAGGCCGCCTGATTTCTCCACATCAATAGTGTCTCAGACTGCGGTAGACCATCCAGGGTTTGCCGCAGATCTGTGTTTCAGGCGCACACTTCAGTCCACAGTCGCTTCAGCTTGTCACGGCTGAAGACAAGGTATTCCCTATCGGGGGCGAACACCTCTAGAGTTATCGTACCATCGTAGCCAACCCGCTTGAGTATGTGTACGATCCACTTCCAGTCTATATTTCCTACGCCCAACGGCAAGTGAAGGTCGAGGTTTCCGCCGTTGTTATCGGAGAAGTGTACGTGCTGTAACCTGTCGCAGAACAGAGATGCCAGCTCCAAGGTCATGTTGTGCTCAGTTTCAAGGTTCGCGTGTCCTACATCCAGGTGGAACGAGAGATCGGGAACTGCGGCATAGACCTGTGTCAAGTCCTTAGGCATGTTGAAGTGGGGCGGGGTGTTTTCCAGCATCAGCTTCATTCCGCATTTGCGTGCAGTTTCATCTAGCCGAATGAATGCATCAATGTTCCGTTCTCTGATCCACCTGTTATCATGCATAGGAACCTGAGTGTATGCATGTATGTTCACCTTTGGGGCGCCAAGTTCACCAAATATCTGCATATCGTATTCGATCTCGCGTAGCGCGGCCTCCCTGAGGTCGTCGAACGGTGAGGCGATGGGCAGGTAGTACGCTGTATGCCCAACGATACCGAGACCGGTTCTCTCCAGCGCGCGTTTGATGCCGCCTACATCTACCGTCTGTGAGTACGCACCCTGCGGCTCCAGGGTCAGGTCCACGAAATCCATGCCGTACTCCGAGAAGGTTTCGATCTCTTCAACAGGGTTGAACATGGGGTTGTTCATCGCGCCGATGAGCATGGGACACTCCTTATGTGGCGGGCGGTCTTGTGTAGATCCACGGGTCAAGTATCTGCTCGTGAGTCGGTCCCGGCTCCGGTTCTGGGTTCGCAGCCTTGCGTGCGAGAAGGTCGTTTCTGACCTCGGGCGGGATGCACCTTGCTTCGTTCGGATGCACCCAGTCGAACAGGACTATGAACGACAGCAGCACAGGCCAATACTCACCAAGCGCTCCCAGTAGGTGGTTCCAGTCGAAACCGGGGGGATCGGCGCGCAGTACCCGCAGGAGGTCAGGCCAGTCACATCTGTGCAAGTTCATAGTGAATAACTTGGTCACAACTAGATCGTCGGGAGGCATGAAGCGTACCGGTAGATCAAGGAACGTCCCGCGCGGAGCTCGCTCGTACTGGCCGTCGGGCACGGTTCTAATCCCGTTCGGCGCCTTCCAGATCACGTCCACCATTATCTGGTCCATTCGGCTGTGGTATATCCAGTCCAGGTCGCCCGCGACGGTCTCACCTGCGTCCTCGAACCCGTTCTGCGTGAGCGCAAACACTGCGGCGGGCACAGCGCTGATGTCCATGTATACGTCCAGATCTTTGGTGTTTCGGAACGGCCCGCCATAGTAGTGAACCGCGAACGCGCCGCCAATCACGTACTGCACGTTGGCCGCGTTCAGCGTGTTGATCGCCAGACGAAACACTTCGAGTTGCCTACCAGTTATAGACTGCATGGACAAACCCCCACCGAACTTCCACCTCAGGTTACCCGCTGTTCGTACCTGTGAAACCGAATGCGCCTTGCAGGAAACAACCGATCCCGCAACGAATAATCGAGCATCACATCCGCATGCGTTGAGGTGACCTATGTTTAGAGCTACACTCGCCGGGCTTCTGATTTTGCTGAGTATCCCGATGTATTCCGCCGACCAAACGCTCGCCAATGGGTACTTTTTCCTTGGCGTGAAGGACGGGATCATCGGTTCTCTTAGGTTCGATCCGTCCGGCAAGGCGAAGTACGGCGACAACCTTATCACGGCCATGTACCTGGGCGAGAAATCCGACACCGCCAACCTCGCGAAGGTCGAGACATCGCCCACCAACCTGACCTTCCGTGGGCTTACCGTTCGCAATCCTTATACTATTGAGTATTTTGACTCGTCACGCCCGGTGCGATTCGAGCCGACTTCAGTCTTCGGCGTGAAGTTCACCGTGAAGTCGGGCAAGGTCACCAGTGCAGGCGGTAAGTTCCCGACCTGGGGCCAGACAACCAGCGGCATCACGCTCTCCGTCTACCGCGTCCCCGAAGGCGACCTCACGCGCAAGGAACTGATAACATCCCGCAAGTTCGCGAACATAAAGGACAACGGCGTGCTCTCCCTGGAGTTCGATCCGCAGCCCGCCGGGGTCTTCTATCTCGAAGCCTCTGATCCCAAAGGCGAGAGCGTAGGATGGTGGGGAACCGTCAAGGACGTGGAGCCTTCCATCACCGCGTACATTGACGGCAAGGAGCAGAAGGACTTGGACTTCTCGCTCCGGTACTCGGGCTTCGAGGAGATAGTGGGCGACTGGACCATCATGCTCGATGGCCCCAAGATGACCAGCGACTTCACCTGCGACCCAAAGCTGGCCGCCAGCCTCAAGACCACGCTCACCACACCGTGGGTGAAATCCGGCTATGATGTGTCTAAGTTTCCGTTCAGTAGGTTCTACTCCGACACCGGGCGGCACGTCCTGCCCCAGCAGTTCAAGCGCAGGCCGAGCAACTACATCCAGTGCGGCGAGTGGGTCTATGCGATGGGCAAGAAGGCCTACGATCTGCGGTTCAACCTTGTACCTGGGCAGAAGCTCACCTGGGCCTTCACGGACAACGAGGCGCAGTGGAACCTCAACGGCGCCGCGATGAACCTGGATGTTCTGCCGCACTCCGACAAGCTCCCCAACTACTACCCGGCCTTCTACTCGTCCGACAAGAAGTATGCCGAGATCGCAACCCAGTTCTACTACAGCCATGCGCTGAACTTCGGGGTCGGCACCAACGCGGACTGGAAGGAATGGCAGGGGCTTATCCTGGACTGGACCGACAACCCGCAGACGTTCGAGCAGCGCGGCCATTTCACCGGTGTGCGGATGAGATCTGATGGTTACGTATACACATGGGGCGCGGATGAAGGCTGGCCGTTCCCGTACAAGGATGAGGACAAGGACGGCAAGAACGACTTCGATACAAGGCATTTCACGACAAACCCTTGCTTCATCCTGGGCGCATACCGGTACTTTTGTTGGACTCGCGACATGGACTTTATCAATGAGATGATGCCTAAGCTTCGCAAGGCGATGGAGTTCGAGCTGAACGATATGCACGGCAAGGATGGTATCATCGTGATTGACGCGAAGGGTCACGAGGGTCGCGATGGGGGCATCGGCAGCAACTACTGGGACATCCTGCCGTTTGGGTACAAGGATGCGTTCTCAAACTCTTACTATTATGCGGCGCTTCAGGCGATGGGCGAGCTTGAGGGGTTCTGCACCGCCATGAACCTCGATCTGCCCGGCGAGAGTCACCCGCCTGCTTACTACACCTTGCTGCGGTCAAAGGTTCGCCGTGAGTACAATCGCACCTTCTGGGATGACAAGGCCGGTCGGTACGTCGGCTGTGTGGATGCTGACGGCGTGAAGCATGACTACGGGTTCACCTTCGTCAATATGGATGCGATGGCATACGGGCTTGCGGACAAGGACCAGGTCGAGCGCATCTACCGGTGGATGGAGCAGGGGATTACCTCGAGCGGTAAGGCGGATACGTACACCAAGTGGGTCTTTGCACCGCGGGCGAACACGATACACAATCCGGGAAAAGCGGAAGTGACCAGTGAACAGTCAACAGTGACCAGTGTCCCGGACACCCGAAACCCGAAACCGGGAACCGTGACCGAGGAATCTCCAAGCTCCAACCAACAAATTCCAAATCCGGACACCGCGTCCCCGCGTCTCCCGGTCTCCGCGTCTCTTGCTCCCAGTCCCCCCGTCGCCCCATCTCCCCAGTCCCCCTGGTGGTTCTCCGGCTGGCGCGGCACTCCCTACGGCGATCAGTGTCAGGATGGCGGGGCGATACTCTATACGTCCTACGCCGATCTCGTCACCCGCGCGCGGTTCCTCGGGGCCGATAACGCGTACAAGCGCTTCACGGAAATTCTCGACAGGTATAACCTGCCCGACCGCTTGATGGGCGGCAACCCGCTCTTCACAGGCGAAACCTCGCAGGGTGGGGGAAACGGGGCCGGTTCGGTCGGCGTGGAAGGCGAGTTCCCGGAAAGCGGCCTTGTCCCGGCGTCGTTCCTGTACGCGTTCCTGGGCATTGACGCTGATATCCACGGGCTGAAGATCCTGCCGAACCTGCCGACTGGAATGAAGTATGCCGGCGTGCGGAACCTCTCCTACGGCGGCGTGAAGTATGACATCAAGGTCACCCGCGATACCGTCGAAATCCGCCCGCTGGACGTGGCCAACCCGACGGTAATCAAGCACAAGTTCGCCACCCGAGAGCCGTTTGTGCTGAGTGCGGGGGTATCGCTGTAGACTCCTGCTCGTACTCGTACTCGACGGGGTGATGGAGCACTGGCGCACTGGAGTATTACAGGATTGGCACGATGCGTTCGGTCGAGCCTTGACTGCTTACCGCCTGCGGGTGTAATATAATGTTATCGATCATTTGTGTTGACGAGGTCAATGGATGAGCCATCTCGAACCGAAGCAACCCAGTGCGGAAATAGCTCTCTACCAGACAGAGGATGGCCGATCTCGCCTCTTTGTGCGTTTGGGTGACGATACGGCATGGCTCTCCCTAAACCAGATAGCAGAGCTGTTCCAGTCAACGAAGCAGAATGTGTCGTTACACATCAGAAGGATATTCAGTGAAGGCGAGCTTCATCCGGAGGCAACTGTCAAGCAATACTTGACAGTTCAAACTGAGGGTGCTCGCCAGGTGCACCGCGCAATCGAATACTACAACCTCGACGTCATCATCTCCGTCGGCTATCGGGTGAAATCGCACCGAGGCACGCAGTTCCGTATCTGGGCCACAGAGCGCCTTCGTGAGTTGATCGTCAAGGGCTTCACGATGGACGATGAGAAGCTGAAGGAGGCTGGCGGCGGTGCTTACTTCGATGAACTCCTCGCCCGAATACGCGATATCCGTTCGTCGGAGAAGGTCTTCTGGCGCAAAGTGCTGGAGATATACGCCACCAGCGTTGATTACGATCCGCGCACTGAGATGTCCAACAAGTTTTTTGCTACCGTTCAGAACAAGATTCACTACGCCGCCCATGGACACACCGCCGCGGAGATCGTCTCATCCCGGGCGGACGCATCGCAGCCAAATATGGGTCTGACTTCATGGGCAGGCGGCAAGCCTCGGAAGGCCGATGTCGAGATCGCTAAGAACTACCTGGGCCATGAAGAGATTGATGCGCTGAACCGCATTGTCACGGTATACCTGGAGTTTGCTGAGTTGCAGGCATTGAACCGTAAGCCTATGTACATGGCCGACTGGATTACGAAATTGGATGACTTCCTCCGCATGAGCGGACGCGAAGTTCTCGAACACTCCGGCCATATCAGCCATGGTGAGGCGCTGCGGAAGGCTCATGAGGAGTTCGAGCAGTATCACGCGCAGCATCTGAACGACCTCTCCCCGGTCGAGCAGCACTTCCATGACGCAGTAGAAGCGCTGAAGCAGTTGGAGGCGCAGACGCCTCGCAGCCGCCGGGAGCCGAAGCCATGAAGTCTGCGATCATGGTGAACAGGAGACATGGAGACTGCGATCAGAGAGATGAGACAAATGCGTAGGGAGAAGTCGTGATTTTCGATTGCAGTCCGGTGATGAAAGCCGACATTACAACTCGTCGTGAGTCGTCCGTCGTTCGCCGGGCGTGCTCTGCCGTCTTGTGCCTGCTGGCTGTCGTCTCCCTCTCCGGCTGCAGGCCGAGTGCCGTGTCTCCGCGTCACACCGTCTCCCAAGTCGTGCAACTCCGCTTCTCCGTCCTTGGGGCTAAGCAGGAGACAGACCTGGCCAACGCGCTGGTGAAGGGATTCGAAAAGAAACACCCCAACATCAAGATCACCGTCGAGCCGGTCGCTGGGATGGGCTATGACATCAAGCTGGTCATGCAGTCCGCCGCCGGGACCGTGCCGGACGTGCTATTCCTCGCCGATTCCCTCGTTCCCACGTTCACCAAATACCGGGTCGTCCGCGACCTGAATGAGTTCATCAAGACCGACAAGGAGTTCCCGATCAACGACATCTACCCGCAGATGATGCGGACCGGGATGGACAAGGAAGGCCGGGTGTTCCAACTCCCGCGCGAGCTTGGCGTGGTGGTGATGTTCTACAACCGCACGCTCTTCCGCCGGGCGGGACTGCCGGACCCCAAGCCGGACTGGACGCGCAAGGACTTCCTGGCAATGGCGAAGAAGCTGACCCTTCGAGACAAGCAGGGCAGGGTGACGCAGTACGGATTCACGGCTAGCTACAACTGGTGCGGGGTGTTCGCGCCGTGGATCGCATCGGAGGGCGGGCGCGTGGTGAGCAAGGACGGCAAGCGCGCGGAGTTCTCGTCACCGGCGTCGCTGAAGGGGTTGCACGACCTGATTGATTTGGTCACGGTGTACGACGTGGCAATGCCGCCGAACCGAAGCATCACGGTCCCCGGGGTTGACCCGTTCGCGGCGGGGAAGATCGCGATGCAGCCGCAGATATTTCCGCAGGTGCCGTTCTACCGGGCGACGATGAAGGATTTCGACTGGGATGTGCAGGTGATGCCGGCGGGGACCGTGAAGCGCGCGGCGAGTCAACTGCCTCACCCCCGGCCTTTGCTGACCTTCCCCGTGGCCGAACTGCCGGAGCCAACCTGGGCGGGCGCGGTCACTTACGCCTTCTTGAAGGAAAGGGACACTTGGAGCCGGATGGATGCGAAGGACTACCTTTCGCCGCTGGTGAACGACCGGCCGGCCACGCCCGGCGGACCCGCCTACTGGGGACGGCTCGCGCGTCTTACCCCGCTGG
>JANYKG010000027.1 GCA_025358205.1 Armatimonadota bacterium | reverse complement strand
GTGTTTGCCTGAGTACTTCCTTCAGCGTTATACTTGTCATCGATGCTCCTCCGTTTCGTTTGATTGATCCTTCATCAGAACAAGTCTACGAAACTTGGAGCATCTTTTCAAATGTACACACTCAAAACCTTCGCCAGCTGCTCGTCAGAACAATAAGTGCGGCGATTATCCGTTGACGTAAATCCTTTCGAGTGTTATACTCCTCACAACGTCCGTCGCACTCAATTCTACTGCGAAACGCGCTAGGAACACATGATCTATAAGTACAAAGCCCTCTCACTGCTGATTCTCGCGTTAATCGCGTGCCTGTGTATCACGGGATGCGGCGGTGGTGGCGGCAGGTCGCCCGCAAACGACACCGGTTCTGCCTCGCTAACCATCAACTGGGCATCAGGGCGACCGGTAACGGAACTGCAGAGCATCCGCATTGCCATCCTTGACGGTTCGACCATTCTCGATCAAAAAGTAGTCAACCGTCCGCTGACCGGCGATATTTCAGCCACCACATTCAGCAGTCTGCCTCCAGGACGATACACAGCAGTCGTCACGGGGTACAGTCAGGCAAACGGCGCAGGCGTTACTTTGCGCGCGGCAGCATCTGAGATAGTGGTCGTCAAGGGCCGTGTCGCATCGTTGTCCTTCACCGCGTCAGGAACAATAGACCTGGTGGTTGTCACAGCCCCTGCCACCTCCCTCCGGGCAAACCAAACTGAAACACTCATTGCTTCTCCTACAACCGATACCAACGAAATAGTGATGGTCGCGCCGGGCAGCATCACATGGAACTCGAATGCTAACGGCGTGGCGACCGTGGATACCGACGGCGTCGTCACAGCCAAAACTGCAGGAACCGCTGAGATAACCGCCACAGAAACCGGCTCCGACCAGACTGGCAGCATCAGCATCTCGGTAGTAGGCGCAAAGTGGACCGTGATGGTTTACATGGCTGCGGATAACAACCTGGAAACCTACGGCATCAAGGACTTCAACGAACTGGAAACCGTTGGCTCGTCAGCCGATGTATCGGTGGTGGTGCAGATGGACCGATCCAGCTTCTATGACTCCTCGAACGGCAACTGGTACGGCGCCCGCCGATACTATGTCACTAAGGATTCGGATACCAATACCATCAACTCGCAAATGCTCCAGGATATGGGCGCCACTAACATGGCCAACCCGCAGACCCTGAAGGATTTCGTTCAGTGGGCAACCACGAACTACTCTGCGGAACACTACCTGCTCGTCGTCTGGGACCACGGCCGGGGATGGCGCAACAAGTCGCTGGCTCTCAACCTGCCCAGAGAGGTCAAAGCCATCTGCGTGGACGATTCGGCAAATGACGAAATGACCTTACCGGAACTGGAAAGCGCACTCACTCAGTCGCACCACAGCGATATCATATTGTTCGACGCCTGCCTGATGGGCATGTTGGAGGTCGGATACGCGGTGAGAAACTGCGCGGATATCATGGTCGCCTCGGAGGAGAACGTGCCGGTGCAGGGTCAGTCTTACGGTACGCTGCTGTCCCACATTGCGACGAATCCGAACATCACCGCTGATGCTCTCAGCGTCGCCATCGTGGATGATTACATTGACTATTACGTCAGCAACGGGTACAGCGGCACGTTCACCATGTCCGCCGTAAACCTGCTTGCGCTGGACAGTGTAGTAAGCGCATCAGATCAACTCGCGTCGTCAGTCATCACCAATATGGCGGACGTGCAGAACGGCATTGAAGGCGCTCAGTTATCCGCCCAGCACTACGATTTTGATACTGAAGACTACAATGAATATCGCGACCTGTATGACTTCGCCCGACTGGTGAACCAGAACGTTGCAAACTCGCAGGTGAAGACCGCCGCGCAGAACGTGATGTCCGCCGTGAACGGCGTTGTAATCCATGAAGCGCATTCGGGAAGTCAGGTCGGCAACTCCCACGGACTATCCATCTACCTGCCGTTTCCACACCAGTCGCTCAGTGCCTACACATCCACGCAGTTCGCGGGCGCGACCCAATGGGACGAGATGATTTCCGCCTACTGACGTGAGCCGGTGATGGTACAGCTCTGCGGTGTGATCTCCACAGTCACCTGCCCGTTCTTGTCCGTGCGATAGATCTGAACACCCGCGGACCGAAGGCGCTCAAGCGTGACAGGCGCGGGGTGCCCGAACGAGTTATTCCTGCCAACACTGATGACTGCATATCTGGGCCGCACGGCTTGAAGCCACAGATCACCGGTGGAATACGCACTGCCGTGGTGGCCGACTTTCAGCACGTCACTGCGTAAATCCGCCCCCGATGCGATGATATCCGCCTCCGTGTCCGTTCCTGCGTCACCCGTGAGCATGATCGCCCGACCGCCGTAGCTAACCCTCATCACGACCGACGAGTCGTTCGCCTCATCAAGCGGAGTATCCGGCTCTTGTGGCGGTGGGTTCAACACCTGGGCCTTCACACCGTCGCCGAAATCCACGATCATACCGCGCATTACTTTCCGATACGGTATCCGCCGATTTTCGATGGTTGTCAGGAACTTCTCGTACGCCTGCGAACCGTGAGCGACACCGGCGTCCAGCGCCATGCCTATGCGAAAGTCCCTGACCACCGGGACCAGGCCCTGCAGATGATCGTCATGCGGGTGCGTCAGTACCACCACGTCAATGCGGTTGATGCCGCGCCGCCGAAGCACGGGTTCAATCACGCTCATGCCCATCTTATCACTATCCGATTCGCCCGCCCTGCCGCCGCCGTCCACCAGCATGATCCGGCCAGAAGGTGTGCGGATCAGCGCACAGTCCCCCTGCCCCACATCCAGGAAGTCGGCAGTGAGCGACTGGCTCTTGGGCTGAAGTGCGAACGTCCATATCCACGCCGCAGCCAGCGCAAGTAGGGCTATGACCAACCATTCTTTACGTACGCGGAAGTTTTCGATATGCATAGTCCGTTATCCAGAAAAGAACGATGTAGTACGCTGCGATGATCAGCAGGTTAGGCGACCGCAGTGAAAGCGAAGACCATGACTGCATACCCAGTCCGTCCACAATACGCAAAACCGCCTCAGTCAATCCTGTCCCCAACAGCCCGACCGACTGCCCCAGAGGCAGCCACAACATGCTGAGGAAGAGCGCAGCCATTCCGACAACCGTGATGAGTACCACCAGCAACGCAACCATGGCGTTGGCGATAAGCGAGACGAGCGATAGGTAATTGAAATAGAATGCGGTGATCGGCCATGTCCACAAACCGGCGGCGGCGGAAAGGGCCATCGCGAGCACAACGTCCCCGGAGTAGCCTGCCAGCCTGACGCTGAACCTGCTCGGCTCGCGCTCCCAAATCCTGGCCGAAACCTTGAACAGCCGCCGAATCCACGGTTCTACCATCGGCATGATGCTGATAATCCCGAATACCGCTGAGAACGAAAGCTGGAACCCTATGTCGAATACATCCATCGGGTTCACCGCGAGGATCACCAGCCCAGCCGCGCAGATTGTGTTCAACGTGTCCGGCGCGCGCCAGATCAGGTACGCACAGAGGAAGACCGTCACCATCACTGACGCCCTGACAATGGACGGCCCTGCTCCGGCAACCAGCGCAAATCCCCACACCGACGCGATGAGCAGGATGTGCGTGACCGATCTTGGCACGGTCAGCTTCCTCAGAATGAAGCCGAGTATAAGAACGACCACTCCGCAGTTGTACCCCGATGCGGCCAGCAGGTGCATGGTCCCCGACCGCATGAAGGCGGCCTGAACCGCAAGCGGGAGTGCGGCATAGTTGCCGAGCAGTATGCCCAGCATCAGTGCGGCGTTGACCGGCGGAAACAGCTTGCCCGCCTGGTTCGTGAGCACAGATTTGAGCCTCAGTGCCATCCACCTGATCCCGTGCGCCGGGGGTCTCAGTACGGTGACCTCCGAGGTGTATGCCGTCAGAGTGCAAAACACCCTCTTTCGCGAAAGATACTCTCCATAGTCAAACGAGCCTGCGCTGGACGGTGGACGGGGTTTCGACAGTCTGCCGTGAAATCGCAAGGTCTCGCCGTAGAAGGGCATAGTCCCCTCATCTGAGCTACCCCACTGAGACCGGTTGAGGTTCACCATGATCTTTCCGGCGCAGTGGTATACACCCGTGTAGTTCTTCACTTCGCGCGCCTTGATCACGAACTTCGCACCGCTGCCCGAAGGCTCCAAATCAGAGGCGACCACGCCGGTCATGTAGACCAGTTTATCCACCGCAAAACCGCTTACATCGCCCTGCGGAACATCACGCCAGGACGCGGTCCGCATGAACCCAAGCGCAAAGACCGCCGCGAGGATGCCGACCACCGGCCCGTGAATCTGTTTACTGCGAAGAAGCATCCCGATGCCGGGAAGGCACAATGCTAGGACCAGAAGGAGGATGAGCCGCGTGTCCGTCTGCGCGGCGCACAAGATGCCGCCCACGTACGCAACGCCGATGATAAACAATGGCCGCTTGTGCAGGTTCATAGCCTATTCATCTGCGATCTCGACCGGCTCTGGGCCAATACCAAGAACGGCGAGCGCTACCGCACAGTCCATCGCTATGCCTTCTCCCTTTTCGGAGTACTGCCGACATATCCAGAGAACGTGTGAGCGGAGCCGCCGTGACTCTTTACTCACCCAGTTCGTTTCACTGAAGCGTCTCCCAGTCCCCCCATACCATGCTAGAGTTCTTACGATATGAAACCAGACCGCGCTTCTGCGCAGTCTGCGATGCGCGTACGCAATCCCCAGAGCGAAAGCCGACGAGTATTGGACTGATTCTCTAGCCAGATTGAGGTAGTAGTCTAGACTCGGTTGAAAAACCGGATACGGACTGTCCACCTCACATGCCATCGCTGCCTGCATGGCGCGGACTTGGTCGTAGCATTCCGACAGAATCACCCTCGCGTCAGGGCTAAACTCTGAAGCCACATCCGAGGATGCAAACGTAAACCACTCTTGGTCTCTGATCCCGCTCGTGGTCAACCAGGTCTTGAGCCGGTGCCGAGCTACCGGATCCCAACCTGCGCATTCATTATCTGTTGTGAGCAGTTCCAACTCATCCACTAGCTTCGCAAGTGCCTTGAGATTGCACATAACCTCTGCAAGTACACTCGCAAGCAGACCGTTCGCCTGCCTACACCTCGTCGTTCTGGCCGCCATGGCATCCCAAGACTTCCCAATCATCTGGCTCAGCAGAGCAAATCCTCCGCCAGCGGCTGCCCCAGCTAGAGCGGCCGTTACGGCAACATGGGTTCCTGTGAAGGCTGTTGGCATAGCTTCCTCGTTGTATCTATAGCGCTACGAACGGTCGGAGTTTTTCGAGCTTTTTCGGACCGATGCCCTTAACCTCGTCAAGCTCATCAACGGACTGGAAGCGCCCGTTCTGCGTGCGGTAGTCAATGATCCGCTGGGCGTAAGCTGGGCCGATACCGGGCAGCCGCTGAAGGTCATCCAGCCCTGCAGAGTTGATGTTGACCGTCCCCTGCCCCGGCGCAGAGAGCTTCTGCGGGCCGGACTTGCCCTTGCCGGACTCGCTCTTCGCCGATGATGCCTTCGCCTTGGAACTCGTCCCGCCGCGCACCACCGAAACCGCAGGCGGCTTGATCTGACCCTTCACGGCGACGAATATCTGCTGACCGTCCTCCAGTTTCTCAGCACGGTTGATGCTCTCAAGATCAGCATTCGGTAGCGCCCCACCGGCGGATTTCAGCGCGTCGTCAATTCGACTGCCCGGCTTGAGTTCGTACACGCCCGGTTTCTTGACCCTACCGGCGACATGGACGACGAGCACGACCGGTGCGGGCGGCGGCAGATCGTTCGCAAGTGGTTGAGTGCCAACCGACGCCTCTGCCTGCCCCGCCTGGGTGACCCGAACCGCTCCAGCGGGCTGAGCCTTTGGTTTGAAGATAAGCGCGCCCATCCCCACAAGCGCGACCCCAACGATCACGTATGCCGCAATAAGCTGGTTTCTGGTGAACTTGAACATGCTCGTGCTGCCTCTCTGCAGTACTGCGCAGTCGAATACAACTTCACTTCTGTTATGGCACCTGTTCCGCATCAACAAGCGTAATCCTGCAAGCGCTGTCAGAAATCATCTTCATTGAAGCGGTAGCCTCTTATCTGGGCGGTTGGCGCATCGTCCACTATGTAGTTCACCATCAGAAACTTGCCGGGCGCGATCTCGCACCAGCCGGTGTAGCCGCCGTCCGACTTGATGTTCCGGTCGTGGTCAATCGGCATGACGGTTCCGCTCTGCAGCGCCCGTTCCGGCTCCAGTGCGCTTTCCACCGATTCCAAATAGGCAAACGTATTCTTCGCCCACGGACCCTTCGCCCCCGGCTGATAACGATAGGCAATCAGCACCTTGCCGCTCTGAGTCAGATGCGCCACCGGACGATGCCCCGCCGACATGAGCGTCTCATACGGCCCCCGCCAGGTTTGCCCGTTATCCTTGGAGATGCACTTGTAGTTCGGCAGCCCCTTGCCGCTGTTCTCGCGCATGTAGCAAACCAGTTCCCCGCCGGGCAGCAGGCAAATGGACGCCTCGCAGAACTTGAAGGTATCGCGCGCGGCCACAACCACGGGCGCCCCCCACGTCATGCCCGTGTCCGTGCTGCGGGTCACATGTTGAGCCAGGTCGCCGGTCTCAGGCGAACGTCCGTGTGTCGCAAGCAGCCAGTCGCCGTTGTCCAGTTCGATCACCTCGTCTGGCATGATGCCGCCGACGGGAATCTCGCGGGGTTCGGACCAGGTATCGCCGTTGTCATCGCTGAACCAGAGCATGTGAGTGAACTCAGCGGTATTCGCGTTCTTCTCGCCTGGCGGGAGCGGGTGAACATCGCAGACGATGAGCGCCCGACCGTCCTTGAGCTGCTGAACCTTTGGGCAGTTGTACTTCGTCAGCACGCCATCGGTCTCCACGGAATCCACCAGCACACGGCGGTCAGACCACGTTTTGCCGTCGTCGTCGCTGGTTCGGATGATGACCCGCGTGTAGAGCTTGGCGATGTGGCCGTCACTCTCGCGATATGTGATGATAACCCTGCCGTTCGCCAGCCTGGTCATGCTAGGAAAACACTCGTACACTTCGTCGTTGCGGCTTATCGAAAACTTCTCAATCGGCATGTGAAAACTCCCTTGGGAATGGTCAATGGCAAAATGGTCATATGGTCATATGGTCAGGAAAATGGTCTGATGGTCAATGGCAGAATGGTCAGAAATCTTTCTCGCTGAATCGGTAACCCCTGATCTGCGCGAGCGGCGCATCGTCCTTGATGTAGTTCACCATCAGGAACTCGCCGGGCGCGGTCTCGACCCAACCGGTGTATCCGCCGTCGGAATGCGAGTTGCGATCATGGTCTATCGGCAGGACAATGCCGTGCTGTTTCGCTACATCCAGTTCCAACGCGCTCGCAGGCAACTCCAGGTATGCAAACGTGTTCTTCGCCCACGGACGCTGTCCCGCCGGCTGGAACCGGTACGTGATCATGATCTTCCCGCTCTGGGTGAGGTGCGCCACCGGACGATGACCGGCGTTCATCGGGGTCTCGAACGGCCCTTGCCAGGTCAGCCCGTTGTCGTAGGAAACACACTTGTAGATCGGCAGACCCAGGCTGCGGTTCTCGCGCAAATAGCAGATCAATTGACCGGTCGGCAGCTTCAAGATGGAGGCTTCGCAGAACCTGTAGACCTTGCTTCCGACTACCACGACGGGCTTCTCCCATGTCTTGCCCTTATCCCGGCTTCGGGTCGCCCAGACCGTCGGATAGCCCGTCTCA
Organism: Armatimonadota bacterium; assembly: GCA_025358205.1. Lineage (GTDB taxonomy): Bacteria > Armatimonadota > UBA5829 > DTJY01 > DTJY01 > JANYKG01. Next base: position 18,163 of record JANYKG010000027.1, on the reverse strand, counting down.
TTATTCCGCCACTGCGATGCAATCAGCCAGTCACCGTTGTCCAGTTCGATCACCTCATCGGGCATCATGCCGGCCACTGATGTGGTCTGAGCATCGGACCAGGTTTTGCCGTTGTCGCTGCTGAACCAGAACTGGAGGAATGCCTTCAGGTCGGTCTTCGCGCCCTTGTCCACAAGCTTCGGCTCTCTATCGCAGACGATGAGCGCTCGGCCGTCCTTGAGTTGCTGAACTTTCGGGCAGTTGTACTTGAGGAGTACACCATCAGCCTTCTTCGACTCGGCGAGTACCGTTCGGTCCGACCAGGTCTTCCCGTCGTCATCGCTCGTGCGGACTATGAGGCGGGTGTACTGGTTGCCGGGGTGCGAATCGCTCTCGCGGTAGGCGAGGATCACCCGCCCGCTCTTCAGCCGCGCCAGGCTCGGAAAGCACTCATACTCAGCATCATTTCGGCTGATCGTGAACTTCTCAATGGACTGACCTACATCAGCGGCGCATAACGACATCGCGAAACTCAAACAGAAAATGATGAAAATCGCTCTCAGCACTTGCACTTTCCTTTCGCTACTTATCCTTGAATGTCACAACCCCGAAGTTCCTCGGCTCGTGGAATACGCCCGGCGATTTCGACCACGAGAGCAACTGATCCGAATCCGGGTACGGCTTCGGCCCCGCCACGCGGAACAACTGGATTCGCCACGAGTCGCCGTCCTTCGGCGGAACATTCACCTTCCGCCCCTTAAAATCAGACCACGGTATCGCCATCTCAGCGGTCCACTTCTGGTCCTTGTCGTCGCGCTTGTTCAGCGTGCCGTAGACCTTCACGCCGGTCTTCAGGCCCTTCACGTCGTAACGCATGTTGATGAAGGTCGTGCGCCCGATGTAGTCCGGCGCGGGAATCATCAGGTCTACCACGACGTTTGTTGCGCCAAGATCAATCTCGAAATAGTGACGCCTCTGCCCCTCGGGATCAATGAATACCTCCACGGCGTTGTCTATGAATACGAGGTCGTCGCGCTTCTTGCTGTTGCCCCAGATGTCGCCCTCCACGCAGTCGAAGGAGACGTACAGGTATTTGTCATCCCAGAGCATCTTGGCGGTGGTCGGGTACTTCACATCGCGACCAGGCTGAAAAACATCGGTGAAGTCGCCCATGGGTTTGGCCTTTCCCCATTCCCTATCTGTTATCACGCCGTCAACGGTGATAGGCGCCTTAGTCCGATGGCAGTCGTAGTGCGCCCAATCACTGGGATTCACAACAACCGGGCCGGTAGTGGTGACCAGACCGACCGAAAGCAAACTGAGAAGAGCCTTGAGCATTCCACCGCCTCCTGATACAATAGTCCGCATTATTCACGAAAAACGCGAACAATGCTCTGAAGGCCCTGGATTATTCAGTTCATGAATAATCCAGGAAAGCGTTTGACCAATGATAACATATTCTAATGCCACAAGGAAGAACCTGGCCTTCGAGCGAAGTATGGGTATGGGAGAACAACATGCCAGAAGAAACGATGTCGCCGCGTGAGAGATGGCTCGCGGTACTGAATAGACAAACGCCTGACCGGGTGCCTATGGATTACTGGGCAACCCCTGAGGCGAACGACAAGCTGCTCAAGCATATGGGCTGCGACTACGACGAGGCGATGACCCGCCTGCACATAGACAGGCCCTTCTCTGTCGGCGGACGGTACGTCGGTCCGCCCCTACCCGAAGGCGAGGACATGTACGGTATCAGGCGCAGGCAGGTGGACTACGGCTCAGGTTCGTACAACGAGGTGACGAACGCACCCCTCGCGGAGTACAACTCGGTCGAAGAAATCGAGGCGAACTACCGCTGGCCAAGCCCGGATGACTTCGACTTCTCCGACCTGCCGAACCAGGTCAAGGGCCAGGAACACCGCCCGATACAGGGCGGCGGCTCGGAGCCGTTCCTAACCTACAAGGCTCTGCGCGGTGAGATGCAGGCGTTCATGGACATGGTTGAGAACCCGGAGATCGTTCACTACTGCCTAGACAAGCTGTTCAACATCTGCTACGAAAACACTCGGCGGATATTCGAGGCCATACCCGGCGTGGTGATGATCACCTACGTGGCGGAAGACCTGGGCGGGCAGACGGCACTGATGTACTCGCCCGTACACATTCGTGTGTACCTGCTGCCGCGCATGAAGCGGATGATGGAGCTTACGAAACAGCACGGATCGTTCGTTTTCCACCACACCGACGGAGCCGCGCGTGACATCATCCCTGATCTTATCGAGACCGGAATCGAGGTACTGAACCCGATTCAATGGCGGTGCCCCGGCATGGAGCGTGAGGGCCTGAAGGCGGACTTCGGCGACAAGCTGATCTTCCACGGCGCGGTGGACAACCAGTACACTATCCCGTTCGGTACGCCCGAAGAAGTGCGGCAGGAAGTGCAGGATAACTACCGAATCTTGGGCGCGGGCGGCGGATACATACTCGCGCCATGCCACAACGTCCAGGCAGTTGGACCGCCTGAGAACGTGGTGGCCTTGTACGAAGCCGGCTACGAATACGGATGGAGATAGCAGCATGAAACTTAGACTACTAACCGGTATCGTTGCGCTACTGGCTTGTTGCGGCGTCACCGGCGCATCCACACCGACGCTCAAGGATGCCGTCCAGATCAACAACAGCGCCGGGTGGCAGATCTACCCCGGGCAGGGCTACCGGTACGGGCCGTCCATGATCGCGCGTCCGGGTGGAAGCCTTGACGCCTGGTTCGCCGCATCGTGTTACGACGGCGTACACTGGGATCAAATCCGCTACCGCCACTCCAACGACGGCGGACACACGTGGGTTCAGCCGGACGACGAGGTGGTGATCACTCCCACGGACGGCAGCCCGGACAAGTGCTCTAACTGCGACCCGGGCGCGATACGATTCGGCGGATACTACTACGTCGGCTACACGGCGGTGGCGTCGGTGGACGGCAACAGCAACCACGTGTTCATCGCGCGGTCAAAGGATCCCAGAGGCCCATACGAGAAGTGGAACGGAAAAGGCTGGGGAGGTGCGCCTGCGATCTTCCTTCGATACACCGGCGATCCCAGAAAGTGGGGATGCGGCGAACCGTCATTCGTGCTAAAGGACGGCAAGCTCTACGCGTACTACACATGGAGCGGGGCGTTCGTCAACCTGGCGGTCTGCAACAATCCGTTTGTGGACGACTGGCCTGCGCATATGGCATTGAAGGGTCATGTGATCTCGCATCAATCCGCCCCCGGCGAGGACTCAGTTGACGTAAAATACGTGGATTCGCTCAAGCGGTTCATCGCGGTGGCCAGCTACAACCGCATATTCAGCGTGAATGCGACAATCTCGGTCTGGCAGTCGGCGGACGGCGTCTCCTGGACGCGCACACCGTTCCGAGGCGCAAGGGTTCAGACCGGCGCACACAATGTGGGAATCAGCGGCAACGAGATCGGCCACATTGACGGCAAGACTCAGACCTACCTCGGCTACTCCTATGGATGGCCGGGTAAGGACTGGACCGGGCAGGCTTTCGGCTGGGCGAACTGGGCAACATTCATGGACCCGGTCACCATCAGCACGACCACATTCGGACTGCCGGTCCAGGTCGAGGTCAAGTCGGCGCCGACCTGGGACACCTCCGGCCCGAACGCCATTGACGGTAACGCAAAGACCTACTGGAGCAGCGACAAGCATGAAACCGCCGACTCCGAGGAGTGGGCTTACGTCTGGCTAGGCGCACGTTATGCCGTGAACGCACTGAAGGTCACACCCGCCCCGAACGGCACCGGCTTCCCTGTTGATTTCACTCTTCAGTACAGCAATAACGCAAAGACTTGGACGGACATTGGCGCCTACACGAATTACACGAACCCAGGCAGCAGACCTCAGGTGTTCAAGTTTCCGTCCACAATCACCGCGGCATACTTCCGCATCCGCGCAGCCAAACTTTCCGCCGACGATCAGGGCAAATACGCTCTGCGCCTGGCCGAGATAACCACGCTGAGCAGTTCAGCAGTCAAAGGAGACAAATAACCATGAAGACAAAGATGACTTCACACGAACGTTTCGCACGCGCTTTCGCTCACAAGGAAGGTGACCGCGTTCCGATCATTGATTCGCCTTGGGGCGCGACCATAGAACGCTGGCAGGCTGAAGGTATGCCGAAGGACGTCAGCTTCGTAGACTTCTTCGACCTCGATCACGTCGCCGGATACAGCGTAGACAACAGCCCGCGTTACGAGTCAAAGATTATCGAGCAAACTGATGAATATGTTGTTCAGACCACGCCTTGGGGCGCGACACTGAAGAACTGGAAGCACGCGGCATCTACCCCTGAGTTCATTGATTTCACCATCAAGGATCGCGATTCCTGGGAGCAAGCAAAGGCCCGCATGACCTCTTCCGATGACCGCATACCATGGGACTATGTGAAGGCTCACTACCACGAGTGGCGAGAGAAGGGCTGGTGGATAGAGTGCGGATTGTGGTTCGGCTTTGACGTTACGCACTCATGGACAGTCGGCACTGAGCGGCTGCTGATGGCCATGGTCGAGGACCCGGAATGGTGCGTGGACATGTTCAACCACTTTCTGGATGTGCAGATCGCGCTGATGGACAGGATGTGGGATGCAGGCTATACATTTGATTCCGTGCGCTGGCCCGATGACATGGGCTACAAGTACCACCAGTTCTTCTCCGTGAACACATACCGCGAACTGCTGAAGCCGGTGCAGAAGCGCGCCATTGACTGGGCGCACTCAAAGGGCGCGAAGGCGCATCTGCATTCCTGCGGCGACATTAACCCTTTGGTGCCGGAACTCGTGGAGATCGGACTGGACGCGCTGAATCCGTTGGAAGTAAAAGCCGGGATGAACCCCATTGAGCTGAAACGGGAGTATGGCGACAAGCTCGTCTTCCACGGCGGTATCAATGCCGTTCTGTGGGACCAGCCAGAGGCGATTGAGGCGGAGATGCAGCGTGTGCTGCCGATGATGAAGGAGAACGGCGGATACATCTTCTCGTCCGACCACTCGGTCCCCTCCTCCGTCAGCCTCGAGGACTTCCGCCGAATAACCGACTTGGCAAAAGAGCTAGGAAAATTCTAGCCGCCGATGTCTTACCCGACAGCATCCGCTGCCGTGGATGCGATAGGGAACGCGGATGGACGCCGATGGGAAAAGGCCTCTGAGGAAACCAGGAATGCAGGAATGACAAATACCGGAGATGAGACGGTCCTTATCCACGATGCCGGACGCGATTGCTGGCTGTCGTTCCACGAACCGGTGACGGTGTACGTCGCAAGTGCCGTTGACGAGGTGATTCCGGCGCTGGAGGCAGTCGAGCGCGAGGTGGCGGGCGGGCTGTGGGCGGTTGGGTTCATCAGCTATGAAGCCGGACCTGCCTTCGATTCCGCGCTGGAGGCGCATGCACCCGGCACGCTCCCGCTCCTCTGGTTCGGGCTGTACCGCGCGCAGGAAATCGTCACCCCGGACTTCGCCAACGCGCCCAGACCAGGCGACTACGACTGGCAGCCCGCGATAACCGAGGATGATTACCGCCGGTCTATCGAGAGGGTCAAGGAGTACATCGGCCTCGGCGAGACGTATCAGGTCAACTACACCTACCGGCTCCGCGCGCCGTTTAACGAGGACGCCTGGCCGCTCTTTGCCGCGATGATGAAAGCCCAGCGTTGCGACTTCGGCGTGTACATCAATACTCCCGACTTCACCGTCTGCAGCGCGTCACCAGAGCTGTTCCTCACGCTCGAAAACGGCGAGCTGATCTCCAAGCCGATGAAAGGCACCATGCCCCGTGGCCTCTGGTGCCAGGACGACGCCGACAAAGCAGAGGAACTGACGCGTTCCATCAAGAACCGCGCCGAGAACGTCATGATAACAGACATGGTGCGTAACGATCTGGGCCGAATCGCGGATACCGGCAGCGTGGAGGTCACCTGGCTGTTCGACGTGGAGCAGTACCCAACGGTCTGGCAGATGACCAGTACAGTGAGGTGTACCACATCGGCGGGCATCGGCGAGATCATGCGGGCAACCTTCCCTCCCGCCTCCATCACGGGCGCGCCCAAAGCTCGCACCATGCAGATCATCAAAGAGTTGGAGAACACTCCTAGACAGGTCTACTGCGGGGCCATCGGGTTCATCGCGCCGGATCAACGCGCGCAGTTCAACGTGGCGATACGGACAGTGCTGGTGGACAAGCAGACCCGGACCGCGGAGTACGGGGTCGGCGGCGGCATAGTGTGGGATTCGACGGTCGGCTCCGAGTTCGAGGAATGCCTGACCAAGACCAAGGTGCTCACTCAGGTCACTCCAGAGTTCGACCTGCTGGAGACGCTCTTGTGGACTCCCGAGGAGGGTTTCTACCTTCTCGACCGCCACATGACAAGACTGTTGCAGTCCGCGCAGTATTTCGGCTGGCGGCTGGATACTGATGCCGTTCGGTCGGCGCTTCATCAAGCGGTGGAATCCGGGACGGAGGCGCTCAGGGTAAGGCTTACTGTCTCGGAGGACGGCGGCACACAGGTGGTAGTCAAGCCGCTGACTCCTCTGCCCCAACCATACCGTATCGCCCTAGCCAAGACTCCGGTGGACTCAACCAACCGGTTTCTGTACCACAAGACCACTCACCGCGAGGTATATGAGCGTACCCTCAGCGAGCGCCCCGGTTTCAGCGATGTTCTGCTGTGGAACGAGCACGGCCAAGTCACCGAGTCCTGCATTGCCAACGTCATCTACGAGATGGATGGAGAGTGGTACACACCGCCGCTCCACTGCGGGCTGCTCCCCGGCATCTACCGCGCCCACCTGCTCGCGCAAGGCCAGGTCCGCGAACGAGAACTCGCTGTGGACGAACTCAACGCCTGCACCCACTTCCGCCTCATCAACTCCGTCCGCCGACAGTGGGATGTCCTGCTGGAAGGCCAATAGTAGACCACTGCTGCTCCCCTCACGACTGCGCATTGCCAACCATCATCAGACATGATGAGAAACGCGCTTGAAACCGATAATATACTCAAGCGTCGCAGTCTCGGGAGGACAAACCATGTCAGCAGAAAACACACCGTTTGCAAAGCTATCCGCACTCATCATCGTGCTTATCTTTCTCGTGCTCAGCGCCTCATCCGCGTTTGCGGGCGGGCCGATAACGCACTACTACATCGGCAGGCGAGCGGCTGACAAGATACAGGCCGATCCGAACGCCCCACCGGATCTGCGCGGGATTCTGGCGGGGGTTGACGGCCAGGAAGCCTACGCGAGCGGCGCCGTCTCGCCCGACCTGGAAGGCCTCAAGTTCAGGGCGCATAACGGCAACACGACCGCCGATCTGCCGCACAAAATGATCGCAAAAGCAAGAGAAGACCTTAACGCCGCCAATGCACTTCCAAATGCCGACCCCTCCAAGATTGAAAAGCTCCGAAAGGGACAAAAGGAGCTTGCGTTCTCATATGGATGGCTCTGCCACGACGCCGCTGATATGGATATCCACCCCATCGTGAACAAGGCAGCGGGCGATTCGTTTTCGCACAACGATACTGGGAAGAAAATCATCCACACAGCGCAGGAGATTCAACTTGATCACTACACGGAAAAGGCCTTCCGGGAGCAGGGTGAGAAGGTCAGCTATGACATACCCTATTCGCTCATGGCGGAGTGTACCGGGCTGACCGAGGACAAGCTGCTCGACAACGTGAAGTTCATGCGGATAAAGATCATCGCCTCAGTTAAAGCGAAGGACCAGGTCACAGCGGCGCCCGAAGCGTTGACGAACAAGTGGGAGCAGTGCGTCGAAAACTCGATCACACATTCGGTAGAGTTCGCGGAAAAGCCCAATTCCTTCAAGAACTGGGACATAGACTGCGGGCGGATGACCACAGAGGAGTTCGAGGCGTTGAGAGATGCGGCCATTGCTGCAAACGGCGGCGAGCTTCCAACGAACTGGGGATCGAAGTACGTCGAGTGGTACAACAAGACCAAGGGGCTTTCAGGTAATAAGCTGAAGGATGCGCTCGTCCTGCTGGAGAACGGCAAGGAACTGCCGGCCCCGCCTGCGAAGACGCTCATGGTGAAGATATCGCGGAATCACTCGCATGACATGAGGGTGTTCGCCAACGACCATGAAGTGCCCGTGGACAAGGAGATTGAGGTCGCAACTCTGGAAAACAGGGTTGTGCGGTTCAAGGCGCTACCGTTGCTATACAGGGGCGAGGACTGGCGCAAGTTCACCGAGATATCGCAGGATACGCCATACGCATGCCACTACAAGTTCGATGACGGCAAGTTCCCGGAGAGCGGAAAGGCGTCGGTCATCAAGGGTACGTGGGAGTGGTTCGGCGGAGGCACGATGCCTCAAAAGGCTCCCTATTCCTCCGGTGGGCATCCGGGAATTCAAGGCGACATGTACGACTGGGTCGTGCCTGATGCCAAATACTGCGTGGAGGGCCAGGTTGACGGGATGAATCGCTACACGATCTACGTGAGCGCGAAGATCACGTGGGATCAAACGAAATGGGACCCACGCGAGACAAAATCGGAGCCTGAAAGCCTCAACGGCGACCTAGTTCAGATTCTCGTGCCACCCGGTAAGTGATGACCTTGACTGTCGCGCTTTCCCTCTGCTATCCTGCACACGTTGGAGGACAGCGTTTTGAGCAGGTCAACCATCATTATCATCGCCGTGACAGTTTCCGTGATCGGGTCGGCTGCATGGGTGTTCTTGACCAGCCCGTCCGGGTCTGCTATCCTGCGCGCATTGGAGGGCAGAATAATGAACAAGCCGGTTATCGGAATTACCATAGATGGAAGCGCAGGCGACATTGAGGAAGGCGTCCGGGAATATCAGTCCTACAAGACCGCGGTGGAAGAAGCAGGCGGGGCTGTTCGTTTTCTCGCGCCAAAACCGCTGACACCGGAAACCGCGAAAACCGAGTTGGAGGGTCTGGACGGGATTCTGTTCACCGGCGGAATAGACATCCATCCGGACAACTACCCATCACGAACCGAACCGGGTGACGCGGAGCTGACCACCGATCAGATCATGGATGCCTACCGCATGAAGTCCAGCCTGGACCGCGATGCCTACGAGCTTCCACTCGCGCGCGCGGCTTACGATGCTCGCCTGCCCATCCTCGGCATCTGCAGGGGGTTTCAGTTGCTCAACGTCGCGCTGGGCGGTTCGCTGGTCAAGGATATCCGCACGGGCCGCAAGCACTGGGCGATTCGTAGCGAAGAGGCCGAAGAGGGTGAGCCGGGCGTCAGCCGCAAGCACATGATTACCATCATCACGGGCAGCAAACTGGCTGATATTCTGGGTGACTGCCCTATTCTTGTGAACAGCCGGCATCATCAGGGAGTGGTGGGACAATACATGGCGCCGGGACTGAGGGCATCCGCACACGCGCCGGACGGGATCATCGAGGCGTTGGAATCGGTGGAACACCCGTGGGCGTTGGCGGTGCAGTGGCACCCCGAGAAGAAGGCGGACGACTACGTTAATGAGGCATGCAGGCCGATCTTCTCAGCCTTCGTAGAGGCAGCACGAAGCGCGAAGTGACCTATGAGAGAGTCGGGATGAGCGCCTAGTGAGACGGGAAATCCTCGTATTGGCCGTCATCCTTGGTTATTTCGACAACCTCATCCTCACTCACCCATATGGGAAAATCGCCGCGAAACTTGGTGTAGAAGCGTCTAAGCTCTATGGAAACGTCGAACAGCTTGTCCGTGCGCACGCCAAACTGCTCGCTTGTTCCGCCGGACTCAATTGGATATTTGTACTTTATCTTCAGTTCATCCCCAGATACCAGCTTCTGCTCTATGGCCTCAATATCCATCTTCGCCTCCATCGGTCTGGGCCATCAACGTTCAAACCGGCCCCAGTCGCATGCCTTCCGTGGCGCCACCTGATATACTATCATACAAACGCGGGGAAATATCCTTCAACAGCATCAGAACTAATATCAGAACCTACCGGCAGGTTCACTATCACCTCGATTGTACCAGCGGCAAATCACTATGTCAAGCGAAAAGTGGATTTCGTGGTAGGAGTAGAGTCCCAAATGAAAAACGCCCGGGAGAGAAAACTCCCCCAGGCGCGGATTCAGAATCAGAAATAGTTGGCGATTCCGACAACGAAAAGCTTGACCTCCGCATCGGATATCACCGCGCCTTTTAGCAGGCGGTCACAATAGCAATTCTAGAACTTCTGCCCTATACTGATGACAGACACTGTTGCGCCATCCACCCCCATCAGTTTGAACTCACCGAACATTTTCGGGGTGAAGTTGTAGCCGGCGTATCCCTGGTAGGCAAAGCTAGAACCTGAACCGAGTTCGTCTCCAAACGAATCGTTTCTAAACATCAAGCCAAGCCCAGCGCCAAAGTACCAGTTGTTCGATGATCTCGGCTGCGGCTCAATGCTCAACATCACCGGTATCAAGGTCACGTCCATATCGTTGTCAACGCCAATTCCAACGCTACCCATGAGGTTGAACGACTGCTGAGAGGAAAGTTTACCGCTCAGGTTGAGGAGCGGACCGGATGCATCGCTGAACATCATTCCAATGCTGGCTCTGGCGCCGCCGTTTGTACCGGCAAACACGGGAATAGTCAAACATACCAGCAGTATAACAACGAAACATGTAATCTTGTAAATCATTATAGTTCTCCTTAATGCTTGTAACCCACTGCAGAGGTTGTCCTATATGCCATGCAACCGGCATGTTCGCCGCTCGCATTCTCCGAACAACCCCTAGCCTGGATTATTCACGCTTTCCGTGAATAATGCGGACTAGATATTTGATCCAGTCAAGACACACGTTTGTGGGAGGGCTTTCCTAGTTGCGCCTTCCCGTCGTGCGTCACCATTACTTGTGGCTCAGTCACCCCGCAGTACCGCCAAGTGCATCACTACATCACCCCGCTTCCTTCACGATATCGGCTGCACAGCGGGCCAATGAGCATGTCCGCACGCCGATCATTCGGCGAACACGGATGAGTCACGTATGCTCAGAGTTGAAGTTCGTTTTTTGTTGTGCAATTCCTTCTTTTTTTGGAAAAAGACAGCAAGCATGTAATGAACATTTAATACAAAGTAGAGAATGGGTGGGTTGAAAGCTTCCGCAGAGGTAACTACAGTTTGACGATGAGTTCCTGAACCAACCTGTCGAGCGATTCCTGAGAGACGTTTTCGATGCAAAAAACCTTCTCACGGCTCTTGTCGCCCGACATCAGATTGATCTGCGACTTACGAAGTCCAAGCACGTGAGCGAGAAATTCAGCGCATGCCTTGTTTGCAGCCCCTTCCACCGGTGGCGCGGTAAGCTTCAGGTGCAGCACGCCGTCTTTCAGGGCAACGACCTGGTTTCTCGCGCTTTTGGGGTTCACCCGCACTCGGAGTGTGGAGTGTAACATTAGCGGTCAGTCCTTCACTATCCGACGGAAGATGTCGTCCGCTCGCTCGTCTTGTGACTTGTGGTCGAACGATGCGAACTCCCTACCGCACAGATTCAAGGTCCCTTCGTCGCCCACCCGTAGCGACTCATAGACGCTCTCTGCCACCTTGTACTCTACCTGACGACCGTCGAACTGGAAGAGCAAATACCTGTCGCCACCCTTCGTCTCGCGTTTGTCCATCACTTTCGCCGGACGTGAATGCAGCCGTTTGGACTTGTTGTCCTTCCATTCGTGATAGGCTTTGTAGAACACATAGCCGACCAGTCCCCACAGTATCAGCGCGTATATTCCTAGAAACAATGCAAGGTATTTACTCATATTATGATCCGGTTAGGACAAATAGCAGCATAAATGCCGCCGTGTTGTTAAGCGCATGAGCAACCATAGAAGGCAGCAACGAACCGCGTTGGTTGACGATGACGCCAAACACCGACCCCAGCGCCAGAATCGGCAGAAAACTTAGTGGCAGTGGATGCACCAATCCGAAAGCGACTGCCGATGCGACAATCCCAATTCGCGAACCCCACTTGGCTCGCAGGCTGTGTAAAAGCGCTCCCCGAAAGAAGATTTCCTCAAAGATAGGCGCTGCCACGGCGGCAAGCAACAGAAGCAGTATCCGGTCGAATATCGTGCTTGATTCCACGAAGAGCGGTACTATCGGATTGGAGGGCGTCTGCACATATCGGCTGAGAAAGCGAGAAATCAATCCGGCGGCGACAACCAACGGAAGGCAGACCGCATATCCGCCCACACCCCACGCTACGTCCACTGCCAGCCCGCGTGTGCCAAGCCCCACAGTGCGAAGACTCCACCCAGATTTCCGCAGTCGGTGGCGCAAGTATAGCAGCGCTACAAAGCCAGCCGATACATATGCCGTCACAGTGAATTGCACCGCCATGCCGCTCGTTACGGCAGACTGGATGCGAGTGATGACTAGCGCAGCGACCGCCTGGAATACTATCGTGGCTCCGATGTATACGACAAAAACCTCAAGTAGGCAACCCGCAAGCATCGAACGCTCTGCCGCCGATGCCGGGAGTTCTGATTCTTCGGGTCTGATAAACCCTGAAGACCTGGCGACAACATACCAGACAAGCAGTACGGAACCGATCACACCAACGGCCACCATCATAAGTATCAACACGCCAAATTGAGTCGTGGTCTTCAACGCTGAAGCCGAAGCGTCACTCAGTTCCCTGGCGGCATCGGCTTTCATGCCTGATCTGGAATAAAGATCCGCCAAAGCGATGCGCTCCACCCATCCCAACGACATTCCCTTTATCAAGGTGCGGTACTCGGCCATACGTGATGCCGAGATAGAATCGCTGGACAGATAGATACTGCTCCACATGGCCGCCTCACGCAGCCCCGACGAAGGCGTACGTCCGCGCGCAGTTATAAGCATTATGGCCGACTTGCGAACCTGGCCGCGAGACACTATGATCTGCCGACGATACACTGCAGACGAAGGATTCTCTCTTGCAGTCTGATCGTAAAAGACCAAAGCCGCCGCGCGCTGCTCGCCCCGAAATCCCGCCTTTGAGCCAAACCAGTTTGCCGACGCATAAGACAGTTTCAGGCACAAATCGCCCTGTAGAAGCTCTTCCGAAAAGGGCTGGTGGTCGTGCGAAGAGTCCGGCATATACCGTTGGGCTGCAATGAATAAGCTGAAGAGCAAGAAAAGGCAGACTAACAGGAAAGTATACCTGCGCGCCGGATACCACTGTTCCGGCTGCTGTTCGCTCATCTGGTTAGTTAGTTCGTCTGACAACTTCACTCCTGCGGGGAGCCTGCATATATCAAGGCAGCAGCCTTTCGATAATCTGAAGGGCCATGATGGCAAAAAGAGGAGACAGATCCAGTCCGCCGGTCTTCTCCGGTGGAAGTATGCGCCTGAAAGGCTTCAGTATCGGCTCTGTCAGGCTCTCAATGAAGCCGGTGACCTCTCCGAACTTGCGTTTCAGGTCGGGCACCCACGACAGCAGCGCTTCAACCACGATCAGAATTATCACAGCCTGAACCGCCAAACGGATTGCATAGAACGCAAGGCCCACGAGAAGTCACCTCCAGCCCAAACAGAACGGTCCCCGACTGCCAAACTGCGGGGACCCGGTAAACACATATCTGCACACGCCCAGTGATCGGATAAAGCCTGTAGCCGCACCCTTTACGGGTGCGCTCCGACCTCGCAGGCATGAAGCCTGCGGCTACAACGCGGCCTAGTCGTTCGCCAGCTTGGACATTTCCCTGGCCCGCTCAGTGGCGGCGGCGACTGCATCAATCAGCGACGAGCGGAATGCGCGCCTTTCGAGCGCGGCTATCCCGGCTATGGTTGTGCCGCCCGGTGTCATCACCCTGTCCCTGAGCTGAGCCGGGTGTTCGCCGGTCTCCAGCACCATCCGTGCGGCTCCGGCCACCGTCTGCGCGGCCAACACCAGCGATGCGGCTTTCGGCAGCCCCATCTGTACACCGCCGTCCGCAAGCGCCTCGATCAAGGTATACACGTAAGCCGGACCGCTTCCGCTGAGACCGGTCACCGCGTCCATCTTGTCCTCGGTCGTCCGCACAACTTTGCCCACTGCGCCGAACACTTCAGCGGCGGCATCCATGTGCCTGGCTTCAGCATGTGTCCCTGGGGCTATTGCGGTCACACCCTCGCCGATCAGGGCCGGAGTGTTCGGCATAGCGCGTATCACCGGTACAGCGCACCCTATCGCCGACTCCACCGCTGCTATGGTGGTTCCCGCCGCGATGGAGATCACGAGTTGGTCCGTCCTCAGGAGCGAGCCGATCTCCTTAAGCGCCTTCTTCACGGTGTGCGGCTTAGTTGCGATAACGATAATGTCCGAACTCTCTGCCACGCGCTTGTTGTCATCAACCGCCGGTATGCCAAGATCGGCAGTGAAGAACTCGCGACGCCCGTCGTCCGGATCAGCCACGGTAACGCAAGCAGCATCCATGCCCGACGCCAGCAACCCCTTGACGATGGCCTCAGCCATCATGCCCGCGCCAATGAAACCTATCCTGCTATTCATCTGTAATCCTTGTCCTAGCGCGCCAATGCTACTGCGAGTTTCTGTCAAAAAGACCTGGCACGTTCTTGTGCAGGTCCTCCGGCACGTCAATCACGGTATTGCTGGGCGCGAACAGGTAGACCCTGTCGCCAACCTTTTCTACAAAACCGTTGAGCGCATACGTCACGCCGTTTAGAAAATCTATGATCCGCTCTGAGAGATCCTGAGGGGTTCTCTCCAGATTCACAATCTGCTGCCGGCCTTCTTTCAGCCCGTCAGCCGCTATACGCGCATCGTCAAATGTTTGTGGTTGTCTGACTGCCACGTGAGCCACCTTTGTCTGTTGAAGCCTCAACGTAGTGATAGTGTGCTTCTTGGCGCCTTCAGCTTCGTCAAACTCGTCGTAATCTTCCTCGACTTCACTGACGCCGAAGAGTTCCTTGATCTGCGTCCCCAGACCGCGCCGCCTGGTCTTGTCTGCGGACATCTCTTCACTCATGGTGCCGCCTCCTTCTTACTATAAGACAAACCGACCTTAAGATCGGGTAGATTCCTAACTTCGTTATCCGCGCGCGCCGAATATGGCAGTCCCTATCCGCACCATGTTCGACCCTTCCCGCACAGCCATCTCAAAATCACCGCTCATACCCATGGAAAGCCACGTGCGGTTCTCGTCCGGCAGCTTCTCCCACAGTCCCCTGAGCAACGCAAACGCCCTTCTAACGTCAGCCTCATCATCCGTAAACGGGGCGATGCCCATCATGCCCGCCAAGCATATTCCATCTACCGCAGCAGTTGACTCGCAGAGCGCCAGCGCGTCTTCAGGCTTCACGCCGAACTTCGACTCCTCGCCGCTAATATTCACTTCGACCAGGATGGATTGCTCCTTCCCCGTCATTAGCGCGCGTTTGCCTATCTCCGCTGCCAGAGAGACCCCGTCCACGCCGTGAATCAGATCGAAAATCGGAACCGCTACACGCGCCTTGTTTGACTGCAGGTGGCCGATCATGTGCCAGCGCACCGATCTGCCGATAACGTCGAACTTTGCGACACTATCTTGTATGTAGTTCTCCCCGATATCCGTAACTCCTGCATCAATTGCTTCAGAAATACGTTCGGCGTCAACAGTTTTTGTTACGGCGATCAGCGTGATGGAATCTGAAGCCACCCCGGACTGCGCGGCGGCCTTGGAGATGCGTTCTCGTACTATCTGCAGGTTCTGTGCGATGGACATATGACTGCTGCCGATTCGGTGGAATTTGGGACCCGCAAGGTGCGCATCCCATGGCAAAAGTATAACACAATGGGAATGCCGTAACAACGAAGTAAACCGGAATCCTCGAACTATTTTCTGGCCGCGTAGAAAACCCTGTCACTGCGGGCTGAGGCGTTCTTCAGAGTATAGCCGTCGAACACACCCAGCACGGTCAGGCCGGATCGCTCCAGCATGTCCACGATCTCGGCTTGATGGTACGCCCGCTGGTAGTGCATGATCCGCACCTGCCGTTCTTCGCCGCCGGACCGGTATACAAAGTCCATGTTGACGGTGCAGATTTCCGTGTCACGGTTGTATGTGCTCCGCCAGTCATAAGTCACCCGCGCTCCGTGGCCCACATTGCTCTGGTCGAAGAACCTGCCCGCCAGCGCCAGTTCGGTGTTCATGTCAAAGACGAACATGCCGCCGTCCACCAGATGATCCGCCACCCGATAGAAAGCATTCTGCAGATCGGATGCCTCAATGATGTAGTTCAGGCTGTCGAAGAGCGAAATGACGAGGTCGAACTTCTTGCCGAGACGCATGGAAGCGGCATCCTGAACGTGGAAGTCAACGTCCGGGCTTTTCTTATCGTTCTTGGCGCGCGCGGATTCGATCATTCCCGCGGATATGTCCACACCCGTGACCTGATAGCCGATTTTCGCCATCATGTGGCTGACCGTGCCGGTGCCGCAACACAGATCCAGCACTGTCATGGGCTTGTGCTCGAAGTGTTTCAGCAACCGCGCAAGGTACTCTACCCAGCCGCGATACGGCACGCCGGCCATCAGTTCGTCGTAGAGAAACGCGATCTCATCGAACTGAAAGTCCGGCGGCTGAACGGCATCCATGTTGTCTGATTCGTGACGTGGTTTCATGCGGCTCAACTACTCCGCACTGTCCGGCACGCGCTGGATCGCCGGGTCCGTGAAGATATCCGCCTCGTCCCGGCTCCTTGTGGAGAACTCCGAGACCACCGCGCCGTCCTGCCCCGCCTGGAACCAGTGCAGTGTGTTCGGACTCAGCGTGTACTGGTCGCCTGGGTTCAGCACAACTTCATGCCAGACCGTGTAGTGCGCCTCATGGCCCGCAGGCGACTTCGCTTTGGGGTTCGGCGTGGCTGTCCCGGAAACATAGAGGAAGACCTTCCCCCAACGGCAGCGGAATGTCTCTTCCTTGCCGGGTTCGCCCTCGACCGGCGGGTGCATGTGCTCCGGGCAGGTCTGGCGTGGAAAGAGCACCAACTCTTTCGCGCAGACCCTGTCCGTGTTCACGTACACCACTATTTCCAGCCCTGTGGACTCCAACTCGCCAAGCCCAAAATCAGCGACCTCTATGGCAGCAGTTTCTGCCTCTGTGATCACTATCCCGGCCTTGTCCAGATACGCCTTCGCCCATGCCTGTGCGTTTTCAAATTCCTGTTGGGTAATCATCGCTTTCCGCCCAGCCTCCATTCACGTGGTAAGAGTCGGATATCGGCTCATAGGATACCAAACTCATAATACCAGAGCGACGCCCTCTCGTCAAACGCAGAAAACCGGTATTGCGAATCCACCTCGGGCGTGGTATACTATCATTAACCGCGAGGGGGAGTAGCTAGATACGGTTGAGTCAACACACTGGCCTAACAGCCTGGTTCAACCGGCCATCACATGGTATAGCGAGACCTTTGCATCCTACATTCACGTGTGGGGTGCAAAGGTCTTTTTTGTTTCATCCCTCTGACTCGGCCGATAGGAGTTAACCGATGGAAGCTTTCTGGTTTTCGCTGGCTATGGTATTCATAGCCGAACTGGGTGACAAGACCCAGCTTGTGGCTCTGTGCATGGCTGCCCGCTACAAGGCAGGGGTAGTGCTGGCGGGAGTCTTCGTCGCCACGCTGGCCGTACACCTTGTGTCGGTCGCGCTCGGAGGAGTAGCCTGCAGGTTCATGCCAAAGGACTGGTGTACGTTCCTCGCAGGTGTGGCGTTCATCGTCTTCGGACTCTGGACTCTGCGTGGTGACTCGCTCGAGGAGGATGAGGCAACTTGTACCAAACAACGATCACCGTTTTGGCTTGTGACCATCACCTTCTTCCTTGCCGAGCTTGGCGACAAGACGATGATCACAACCGTCACGATAGCCAGCACCCACTCCTGGCTTCCGGTGTGGCTGGGTTCCACAACGGGCATGGTTCTATCGGATGGACTTGCTATCCTGGTAGGCCAGGTAATGGGGACTAAGCTGCCGGAACGCGCTGTGAAGATCGGCGCGGCGATCATCTTCTTCGCGTTCGGTGCGTGGAGCCTGGTAACCGGAGCAGTGAAGCTTCCTATGTATGCATGGCCGATCGGGATAGTCGTGCCTGCAGCGCTCGCCTTCCTTTTCTTCAGAGGCAGCCGGCCCGATCAGAAGGCAGTTGAGCCCCAAAAACAAGTCGAATAGA
>JANYKG010000009.1 GCA_025358205.1 Armatimonadota bacterium | reverse complement strand
AGATCACCTTCTCCATCGAAAACCCGAGCGACGGATCGAGATGTCTGATGAGCGACTGCCGCATGAACGCCTTGAAGCTAAGCGGGTGTGACTCCGGTATTGGGGTCTTGCCGTCCGCCTCCAGATACTCATCCATCATGAATATGGTAAGCCGACTAAGATCGAGCTTCTCTGCATTGCACAACGCGGCCAGCGGTTCGTACAGCAGTGGACCAACCGGCAGGATGAGGCTGGAATCCTTCCCGCTCTCATTGTTCCGGCGGATCATCTCTACTATTCTTTGCGCGGCGACCTGGTTCAGCGCGGCGTGATCCTTAACAATCACGCAGGGGAACGGGCAGCGCTGCTCTAACTCTTGTCTAGTGATGCTGTAACAATCCATGATGATCTCTCCTTGGTCGGGCCGGGTACAGATAAGCTCCGTGTAGCGTGTTCAGCGCTTGACAATCCGACTGAACACTGTATAACATAAGACTGTTTCCGCTGTCAACAAGTTCGAGGTCAGAACGATAGACTGCCGTAGCCGGCAATCCCCGTCTGCTGTCTTTGCAAGGAGCGAACCATGTCACCTGTGGACATAGCCCTGGTAGTTGGATTCCTGGTGATGATGTTCCTCGCCGGGCTGTATTTCTCGCGCTGGGTCAAAGAAGCGGATGACTTCATGGTGGCCGGACGCCAACTCACACCGTTCATCCTAGCCGCGACAATCACCGCCACCAACGTGAACATGTACAGCTTCATCGGTCAGGCGGGCAAGGCATACACCAGCGGGCTGGGGATAATCTGGCAGACTTGGCTTGGGAACATGGCACTCGTGTTCTCCGGCATATTCGTCGTGCCGATCCTACGCAGGCTGATGATCCGCACCGTCCCCGAGTTTCTGGAAATGCGCTACAACCGTCACCTCCGACTGTTCATCGGCGCGATCTGGGCGCTGAAACTGTGCTTTTACCTGGCGGTGATCCTCACGGCGGCGACTGTCGCGGCCCGGGTCATGACGGGCGTGGACAACCCGTGGATATGGTTTGCAGCGTTCTCGGCCATTGCTATCGTGTACAGCACCGTCGGCGGGGCGTGGGCAGTATCTATGACTGACACAATCGCATTCGCTTTCATGCTCGGCGGCGCGCTGATAGTCCTGCCGATTGCCACAATCGCGGCAGGCGGAGTACCGCACATCATCGAGGTCTTGAAGAACGGCCCGAACCCGGACCACATCAAGTTCGTGGCCCAGGGGACTGAGTTCAACTGGCTGTTCATCATCTCGATGGTGCTCCTATCAACCAAATGGGCGTGCATTGACCAGGCGATTCTTCAGCGCGCATTTGGGGGCAAGGACCCGCGAACCGTGGCGAAGGGTATGGTACTCTCCGGCATCATCACAACGCCGTTTGCGTTTCTGTGGATACTACCCGGTCTATCCAATCTCATCCTTCAGCCGGGGATTGAGAAGCCGGACATGGTTATCCCGACTTTCCTCGCGAAATACCTGGCGCCTGGCGTACTCGGGCTTGTCATGTGTGGGCTGGTGGCGTCCATGATGTCGGCTATCAGCGCCGATATCAACTCGGTGGCAACGCTATTCACGAACGACATCTACCATAACGTTTTTCGCAAGGCCTCGCAGAAGCAGCTTCTGAAGGTGGTGCGCATCTCCACAGTGGTTAGCGGCATTCTGATGATCCTCATCGCCCACTACGTAGTCAGTCAGTTCAAGGGCGTGGTTGACGCGCAGTTGACCTTCGTCGGGATAGTGGACATGCCGGTCTTCATCATCACCATCGTCTACGGTCTGTTCTCTCGGCGCACGAACTGGCAGGGCGCGCTCGGCGGATACCTGCTCGGCGCGACGGCGGGCTTGGTCTGCTACAAGTACTTCTCCCATAACCCCGACCTCTCGGCCTACGCTGTGCTCAACAGGTATCTGGGCAACGATATCCACTGGAACGTCTGGGCGAAAAGCATGGCCGCGCTGGCGAGTACATCAGCGGCGCTGATCGCTACCCCACTGGTCAGCGCATGCTTCCCGAAGCACAAGATGACCCCGGATGGCCAACGCATACTGGACGCCTTCAAGAGCGCGAAGAACGTTTCGTCGGAGGAAGAAATCCATCTGTTCCCAACATCGGCAAAAGGTAAATTCGGGCTCACGCTGATGGGCATCGGAGTGCTATCCTTCGCGTGCGGCGTCCTCTCAGGAAGCGTGCAATTCGCGCTCGCGTCGCACTTCGCAGTCGGTGGAATGCTGGTGTTCTTCAGCGGTGGACTGGTCAGGGTGTACAGCGACTAGCGAGCGTGAAGAAAGCAGCCAGACCGTGCTGAACCGATGGCCTGTGGAGTCAGGGCGATGGGCATCGTGGCACTCGAAGCATGGGATGTCATTGCGGAGATGTGATGACATTAGTAATGTGATGGGACAACATAGAATCAGGCGCACTATCACTGCCAGGGCAAGGTGCGATCCACGAACAAGTAGTGGCGCACTGGCAGACTGACAGTCTTCGCCCAACGCTGCCTCGGTTGTCAAGCATTGACTCCAGGAGGGATGACCGGAAGACAAATAGACGCTTGACATATAGACAAGCGTCTGATAATATAGAACATATGTTCTATGCCCTCGGTTAATAGTTGGAGGACACGTCATCGTATGAGGCACAGGAAGTGAAGGTCAGCTCGGTCAGCAGACGAACCGACGTGCCGGCTTTCTACTCGGAATGGTTCATGAACCGCATCCGAGACGGCTACGTGCGCTATGTCAATCCATTTTCGGGAAAGATCCACAAGGCATCGCTTCGACCGGAGGACGTGGCAGCGTTCGTCCTCTGGTCGAAGAACTACTCGCCACTCCTGCCTCATCTCGATGAACTGGACACTCGCGGATATCGAATGCTCTTTCATTTCACTATCAATGGCCTACCCAGGGAACTGGAGCCACTAGTTCCCAATGCCTCGGACATGGTAGAGGTCGCCAAGACTCTCTCGCAGCGATACACCCAGGATGCCGTTCTGTGGCGTTACGACCCAGTGCTGATCTCCAGTATCACTGACCAGCACTATCATCTCCATCGATTCAGGGAGTTGTGTACCGCGTTAGAAGGCATGGTGAAGAGATGCTACTTCAGTTTCGCGGTCTTTCACCGGAAGGTACATAGAAACGCCTCTGCACTTCGCAGGGAGTCCGGCATAGCGCTCCTCAATCTACCTATCACCGAACGCATCACACTGGCTGGTCAGATGGCTGCCATCGCATCCGAACGCGGGATACAGATGTTCACCTGCTGTGGCGACTATCTGGCGGGAGGCATGATCGAGAAGGCACACTGCACCGACGGCGATCTTCTGCGCAGCCTCTACCCGGAGAGGGTCCGCCGTTTTGCCGAGGTGCCAACCAGAGACGGCTGCGGATGCTGTGAGTGTACGGACATCGGAGCCTACGACACCTGCCCGCACGGTTGCGTATACTGCTATGCGAACTCAGACGTAACGACTGCTATGCGAAACTATCAGATACACGACCCTCTCACTGACATGCTTGCCGACGGTCCTCGGCTACCCAGAGTGGAGAGCACTCCGGCGCAGTCGGCGCGCGGCGGTGATCAGGACCTAACTCTCGACCTGTAACCTTCGCAGTTCCACTCGCAGAAGACGCCGTGCGTGAATCCAGTTGGGAAGCCATAGCAGATCGAGGAAAGCCGGGGAGTAGGTATGCTAGCCGACTACACTCATCGTTGCAGTACATGACGTCACGTTCCGATATTGAGGACAACGACCCTGCCTTGCTTATCCAGATGGACAATGGCATCCATTGTCATCTTTTCGAACTCGATGCGATAGCGAAAGATCCTATCGCCGGCTTTCTGCGTGCGCTCAAGGAGGACCATGGACCTGATTCGGCCCATATCGGCCATCTTCTGCTGGACTGTCTGCTTGATTGGCTCCTGTGCCGAGGACCATTTCGCCCACGCGGTAGCAGTAAAGTCCTCGGCTCGCCAGTTTCCGCTGGTGGCGCGATCTATGACGTCATGCACATGCGCGGTGATCAGCGGGTCCTTATCCAGGATAGGATGGTAGTCGGGCTGCCCGTAGATCACTGCGATCTTCTCTGCCAACGCGAGTGGGGTGGAACGAAACTGGTTGTCGAGGATGATGACAGTGATATCAGAGTCCACACAGCGGCAGATGGCAGACGAGTAGCCGATGTAGTTACCTTCATGTCCGACCACCAGGCGCCCGAGCTGGCGCTTCGTGAACCATCCGAGGCCGTATTTGCATGCGGTCCAATCATTCAAACGCCCAGGAGCCCACATCTCCTGAAGAACCGATTTCCTGAGCAGCTTCCCCGTCCGAAGCGCCGCATCCCACTTGATCATGTCCCCAACCGTAGACAGCAGGCCACCGCCGGCGAAAGCCCTGAATGCAGGAGCGACGGCTTCAGCGGGATGGAGTTGGTCATTATCGCAGCAGTAACCAGTTGCTAGCTTGGGCACACTGCCGCTGATCGGGTAGACAGCGGTGTGGGTCATACCAAGCGGCACGAAGATCCGATCGTGCAGGAAGCTACCATAGGACTTGCCGGTGACTTTGCGGATGATCATGCCAAGCAAATGGTAGTTGCTGTTGCTGTAACTCCAGTCGCCACCTGGGGAGAAATGGAGGGGGCATTTGGCCAGAGCATCGAGCACATTCTGATCGAACCGATCGGGCAGCGTATCTACCTGGATGTTCTCGTTGAGGAAATCCGGGATGCCCGAGGTCATGGACAGGAGATGGCGGACGGTGATCTTCTTCCATGCGTCCGGTGTTCCGTCGAGATACTTGCTTATCGGATCACTGAGGCGCAGTTTGCCCTCTTCGACCAGCATCATTATCGCAGTTGCGACGAACGGCTTGCTGCCCGAGGCAAGAGCGAAAACGGTGTCCATGGTTGCTGGAGTCTTCGATGCGACATCCGCCATCCCGTAGGACTGGTACTTGGACACCTTCCCGTCCTTTACTATCGCGAGCACTAGGCCGGGGATATGCGACTTGCCCATGTCCGCACGCACGAGTTCGTCAGCTTTGGCGCTCCTTGGATCCACTTTGGCCGTGGCCGTCCGCGCGAAGCAGGAGGCAGAAAGAGAGACACCGACCAGCAGCAACAAACGAAGTAGACGTCTTTGACTCAAGTTCACAATACCGCTCTCCGTGGTGGATGCCTGGCACTCTTGCGACCGGATGTTCACACTACGGTCTTGCGAGCGCGTTCTGGCAACTGAACGTGAGTTCGGTGACGGTGCGCTCGTTGTCAAGGTCCCAGGCGTGCCCTCGCACAGGAGGGTGGACATCGTCCAATACATGTCAAAACGGCCTCCGTGCGACACACGAAGACCGTATGTTCTATCTAAATATACGCAGAACTGGCTCCGGGGCCAGGACTCGAACCTGGATACCGGGCTCCAAAGGCCCGTGTCCTGCCATTGGACGACCCCGGACAGTACATACCATTATAGTGCGAAAACAGCTCCACGGTCAACCGAATTGCCCAGTGAATAACATTACCGAATGAGAAATATGCGAAACGGAGGAACCCACCATCGGGTTCCTCCGTGCTTCCTGTGGTTATGGAATGGATAGCCGGATCAAACAGACTACTTGAACTTGCTGATTCTGGTAGCCACTTCATCGCTGAACCGTAGGATGTAGTCGTTCACATACTCCTCCACGTCCAGCTTGTCGTCCTTTATCAGCGGAGTCAGGTCCATCGCGTAGTTCTGCGCGCTGGTATCGTCCACGCCGTGTGACGCGAAGAACGTGGCATGTGCCCGTCTGCGACCCTGAATAGCCAGGTCATACCGCTTGCCGCCGCAGATCTGCGAGTCGAACACGCCGAGCAGCGCCATTGCCAGGTTCTCGTGCGCCGCTACGTCCATGGCAACCTTATCGTCGTCCTTCATCCAGTCCAGATCGCGCCACACCTCGCAGCCCAGCGCCTGCTTAGGACGCGCATCGGCGGGAAGCTGACGTATCGCCGCGATCACCCTCAGCGCAACCGACACGTGCGTATCGTGCTTGTCCGCCAGGTTGTGCGTATAAACCACATCCGGCTTGCTCGCCAGCAGAAGGTTCTTGATGTCGTTCACAACATCCGGGTTCGCTGCATCCTTGACGGCGGAGCTGGTGTAGTCCAATAGGCCCTGCGCGCCGTACTCGCCGACATACGCGGCCTTCTTCTGCTCAAACTTGCGAACCTTCTGCATCTCGTCGTCGCTGTAGTTGGCGTAGATGTCGTCACGCGGGCTGCCTGAGCCGTTTGTAACTATCACGCCGGAAAACCACTTGTCGTCCTTGCCGAATCCCTGCAGAACGCCGTGGTACGCCATGATCTCTATGTCATCCTGATGCGCGGCAATGGCCATGTGCGTAGTGCGCGCAAGGGCCTCATCAACCGGCTTGCCGTCAGGTACGAATATCTCAGCGCTCGGTACTCCTAGTTTCATTGGATACTCCTTCTCTGGGTTGCGGGTTCCAGGTTACTGGTTTCAGCCAGCCGAAACCCCGAACCCGGCACCTGTAACCTCTATTCCAGCACGGGTAGGCTCGCTGCCGCGCACGCTTGGCCGACCCTCTTCATTTTCTCATCGGGCATGCCAAGGACCATCGAATCCGCCAGTTCCGGGAACTCCGCGCGAAGCACTTCGTTTGCCTTCTCAAGCACGATGTCGCCGCCGATGCCAGAGGTTACCCGACCCAGAATCAGCATGTGCTTGATCTTGTAGAACTGAGCGTAATGCGCCACCGCGTAGCCCATGTACACGCCGATGGACTCCCACATCTTGTGGGCCAACTCGTCACCCGCTTCGAGCATGTCCTGAACGGCCTTCAGCTTGTCCGCCAGCATCTCATACTTGTCCAGATTAATGCCGTTCGCCGCAGCCAGTCTGAAAACCGCCTGCTGGGTAAGGTACTGTACACCGCAACCGATGTCGCCTGACCACTCGTCCGCAGGTCCGTCCGCGCGGTAGTCTATCGGGCAGAAGGCCAGCTCGTTCAGCCAGCCGGTGATGTTCCCCTCATCATTCACATAGCCAACAGCCTCGCTGGAACCCATCGCCACGCCCAGCACGCTGTCGTCGTTCAGAGACATCGCTCCTGCCAGTGCGGTCACGTCGCCGTCGTTCGCGACCTCGAACGGCACGCCCCACTCCTTCGCCAGATCGAGGAAGACCGGCTTGATCTTGTAGTACTGATCCTTCGGAAGTCCCCTGAACAGCGAGGCCATCATCGGGCGGTTGTTAATAATGACGCCTGCGGAGCTTCCACCGATGGCATCAACCTTGGGCAGATGCTTGGCGGCGCTCTTCAACGCGGCGTTGATCTCGTCGTAGTGATACTGAGGATCGCTGTTGCCTCTCGGGTCCCACACCACTTCTTCGGTGTAGACCACTTCGCCGTCAATCACGGCAGCGGCCTTGCGGTCGGATGCGCCGAGGTCGAACCCTATGCGGTTGCCCTTCATGTGGCGGCCCAGCGGCATGGATGTCTCATGCTCAGGCGCAACTTTGTCGGCATCGGTGACAACCACTTCAAGCGGGCGCTCGCTGATCGTGCGGCCGTGGAAATCGTAGTCGAACGCCTGCGCGCCGGTGGGTGAATAAGCCTGCTTGATGTACTCGCCAACCTCAGCCGGTCCGCCGATGGTGACCTTCCAGCCGCCCTTCTGCCAGAGCAAAAACTTCACCAGTCGCTCCACGTAAGGGTGGTTCAGCTCGGCCATCGGATGACCGGGCGCGAAGACCTCTGTCTCATACCGTGACGCAGTGCCGTCCACCCGCTCCACGCCGATGACCAGGGGTACGCCCTGCCCGGATGCCTTGACTGCCTTCAGGAACTCGCGGTTCGCCAAAACGGCGGGACGGAAACCTTCATCCAACACCGGCTTGAACTTCGGCTTGGCCAAATCGCCAAGTTTGCCCAACAATTCGTTGCTCATTTCCTTACCTCTCTGTGCTATGAATGCTGACCTGAACTGCATCGTCCAAGCCGGGATGTAAACGTTTGCGTACACTTCTCGCAGTCCAACATTCTCTGCTGCGAGCACGGCTTCTTGCGGGTGGAGAAGTGCGCGGAATGAAAACCCCATATATGATAGAAAAATCCGCCAAGCCTGTCAAGGGTTTGGCGGGCATTTGGTCTGGCATTTGGGAGTATGGGGGTGTGGGAGAAGTGGGCCACATCGCCTCATAGGTCATATACGACCCATATGACTCATATGTCTCATCCAGCATCGAGTATCTACTCGCGAAAAACGATTGTCCCAAACCGCGTGGGCACGTGGTAGTTCGCCGGGACCGCCAGGGTCGGCGACCAGCAGCTATACTCGTCGTCCGGCGTGCGGTCAATGCGGTAGAGATTCATGCGCCAGGTGTCGCCGTCTTTCGGCGGGTTATTAGACGCACCGGTCATGGACCCGAACGGTATCGCCCACTCCACGGTCCAGCTTCTGTCCAGATCATCGCGGTCATCCAGCGTTCCGTCCACCCTCACAGCAACCTTCCAGCCTTCCAGCGTCCAGGACGTATCGCCGGTCATATCCTTGCGCAGGCCTGTGGGGTTGTGGATAATCGCGTCAAACAGCGTGCCGTGCGGACTGGTCTGAATCTCGAAATACTCCTTCAAGTCGGAATCCGGGTCAATGAACGCCTCGACGACCTCTTCCTCGTAGATCGGATCATCGCGCTCGAACATCGTCCCCCAGATGTCCGGGTCCTCGCACACGAAGAGCACGTACAGGTTCTCATCGTCCCAGCACATGCGCGCCTCGGTCTGTCTGGTAGCCGGACCTGAACCATCGGAGACAATGAACGGCCCAACCGGCTCAATGCCCTGCCAGACCTCGTCGTTCGCTCTGCCGTCCACCCGAACGCTCCCGTTCGGCACTTTTCGGCATTCGTATATTGGTGTTGCGTTCTTCATTTTACCTCCAATGGTTACGGGTTTCCGGTTTCAGGTTTCGGGTCTTCCACCCAGACGTCATCTGGCAGGAAGCGCTCCCAGTCCTGGGAATCCGCGGCGCACACATATGGCACACTATCCTCACGAACCATCTGCCCGGTTCGGGTGCTCCCTCGCCACTCGCTCAACGACTGATGCAGTCTTTCAAGCATCCTGCAGCACGAAGTGTACCTACCATCCAGTTCCTCGAATCGCGCGTCCGTGAGGTAGCGCTTGTCCTTGGCAACTGACAAGTGATGCTGGGTCTCTTGAATCTCGCCAAGAGCGCGATTGATCGCTTCGATGTAGATATTGGTGTGCCTGTTTGCCCAGCCCTCAGCTAGATTCGCCGGGGCTGAGTTCGAAGAGCGACGCATCTGCGATCCAAGTTCATACAACTCGAACTTAGGGAATTTCAGGCTATCGTCATGGACTACCAGATGAAGTTGTCTCAACTCCTGGTAAACCCGCAAATCTCTGAACGACCTAACTTGCGGCATTCTCTTCCTCCTCCATCCCGACCCAGAACCCGAAACCCGACACCTGGAACCCTTCTTTGACAAAAGGGCCGGAATCCGCAATGAACTCCGACCCTTGCATATTCAACCGATTATACGGATTCTCCTACCGAGTCTTCTTCACCGCTCCGGTCGTCACCTTGACCGGCTATGACACCATGCCGCCCTGCTGCTATCTCAGCGCCGCATCGCCTCGCTCGCGCGTTCGGATGCGCATGGCATCGCTAGCCGGGTAGACAAATATCTTGCCGTCGCCTATTTCGCCGGTGGACGCCGCGTCCGCGATGGCATTCATCACTTCCTCTGCGAGTTCGTCCGGCGCCACCGTTTCAATCTTGACCTTGTCAAGCAGGTTCACAACGTACTCCTGACCTCGGTAGTGCTGAGTCTGTCCACGCTGTTTGCCGCTGCCCATCACATGCGAAACTGTCAGTCCGTGCAGTCCGATATCATCCAACGCCGCCTTCACTTGATCCAGCTTCCCTGGTCTGATTATCGCTTCAATCTTAACCATTGCTGCCTCCTTCTATCTTCGCATCTCGAATTCCGGATAGGCTGTAATGCCCGTCTCAGACATATCAATGCCCGCAAGCTCTTCCACCTTGCTCACGCGCATCGGGACGATCTTGTTCATGCCTTTGAAGAACAGATAGCTGACCCCGAACGCCCAGAAACCAAGCGTGATCACGCCGATCAACTGCGCGCCGAGCTGTGCCAATCCGCCTCCGTGGAACAGACCTACCACGTTGTGCGCCACGCCGTTCAGTCCGCAGCCATAGGTGCCATCCGCGAAGAGACCAACCGCGATGACTCCCCAGATGCCGTTGATGCCGTGTACCGCCACTGCGCCGACAGGATCGTCAACGTGTATCTTGTCCACCAGCGCAACGCCGATGCAGACCAGTATGCCCGCGATAAGTCCGATCATGAGACTCTCGCCGGGTGATACGAATGCACATGGAGCGGTGATGGCTACCAGACCTGCGAGCATACCGTTTGCCACCATTGACGGATCGGGTTTCCCAACCTTGATCGTCATGTAAATCATCGCCGCTACTAACCCCGCCGCCGACGCAAGCATCGTATTCACTGCTACGACGGCAATCCGCAGGTTCCCGGCGCCGGACGCACCAAGCGTGCTGCCGGGGTTGAAGCCAAACCAACCGAACGCCAGGATGAGAGTGCCGAGAATAGCCATCGGAATGTGGTGGCCTGGGATCGGGTTTGCACTGCCGTCGCTGTTGAACTTACCGATCCTCGCACCGAGTACCATCGCCCCTGCCAGCGCGCACAGGCCGCCGACCGTGTGAACGACACCAGATCCCGCGAAGTCAACGTATCCGTTCCCAAGTCCGCAGTTCGCGCCGAGCTGAGACAGCCATCCGCCGCCCCATGCCCAGTTGCCGAATATCGGATACAGGAACATAGACATGAAGAATCCATAGATGACGAATGAAATGATCCTCCACCGCTCCGCCATCGCGCCGGTGGGGATGGTCGCCGCTGTGTCCATGAAGACCATCTGAAATAGGAAGAGCGCACAGACCATAACATCGTAGTACTTGCCGGTCAGGAAGAACCCGCTGCATCCGAGCAGCCCGAACTTGTGGCCGAGGATGGTGAGCGCTAACTCATGGCCTCCCGCAAGAGTCGGTGTTCCTCCCAGGTTGCCGATTGCTCCGGCCGCACCGTACATAAACGCAAATCCGCAGACAAAGAACCCAAGTACGCCGATGCCGTAGATTCCGAGGTTCATCAGCATGGTGTGCGCGGCATTCTTCGCACGGGTAAAGCCGGTCTCTACCAGCGCAAAGCCTGCCTGCATGAACATGACCAGGAAACCGGCGATAAGCACCCATGACAGGTTGATCGCAACCTTGTTTTGGCCGACGACATCCGCCAGCTTTGCCGCGAACGGCTCGGTCTTACCGGCTGCTTTCAGGTCGTCCGCAGTCGGAGCGCCGGGCGTTGCGCCGATGACATCCTTGGCGGCTCCGGTGGTAACGCCTCCGGGGTCCTGGGCATGGGCGGCCACACCTAACCCCAGCGCCAGCAGCGTGCAGATCAAGATGACCAACACGACGATCTTTCTACCCATCTCAGTACCTCCATTGAAGTTGTCTCAGTGCCAATGCACCGGCTTACTACTAGAGGATACCTGAGCGGTGTTTCGGAGCCGTTGCTGTGACGTTAATCATTCGTTTCCGGGTTGTTACGGGGGTGTTTCGGGTTGGGGAGGTAACTAACACGGATGCACATGATGGGAAGACCGTGCTTTCCTTATCTGATCATGCGCATCCGTGCTGTGTTTCATCGGCGATTATCGGAGTTCATCGGCGGCTGATATTGAAAGAATGATCGCACTCCTCGCGGGCACAGAGACCTTCTGCAGCGAGGACTTGGCTTCCACCTTCGAGACGGAGCCTTCGGGGCCGAAGGTCTGGACAGTGAAGCCCTTGGATGCTATGATACCGGCCTTGTCCAATGGCAGCCTGACCTCAATCTCGTGCGCATCATCGGACATGTTGGTCAGCGCGACGCCCAGCGAGCCGTCCTCCGCAAGCCACACGGAACCGGTCACAGAAGGCATGTCAATCTGATAGGTCCCGCTGAACGAACCGGTCGCCTCGCCCTTCACGTGTGGGTTATCGCCGCGAACATCGAGCAGCCCCTCGAAACGCCCGTATGCCAGGAACTCGTGGCCAAACCGCCGACATCTCGCAAGGTTGCGCAGGTACTCGGATTCCTTCGCATTTGCCGGGTCCATCATCTTCTCCGGCTCAATCCACCCAAGCTGCGATCCCCACAAAAAGCACTGAGCCATCTTGTATCGAAACGGCAGCGACTTCTCAAGGTCGTCTTTTGGAAAATAGAGAAACCCGAATGTGATTGCCCTGCCGGAGTAAACCGCCGGGAAAAGCGGGATGATATTAGAAGCGCTGGTCGAGGTGTTCACCAGCAGCAGTGCGTCAAACTGGTCTATCCAGCACTCGGCGTTCTCCTCGGTGGTTATCATCCGGCCTTTCGGGAGCTTCGCGCGCACGTCGTTGAGCATCTTCCGGTAGCCGTCTACCCAGAAATGCCCGCCGCCGATGGGGTGACCGTGGCTCGCGTCGAAACACCTCACCGCGTATGCCGCGCCGATCTGGTCAATGTACACGCCCTGCACGCCTAGTTCGCCGGTCATGCGTTCCACCAGCCCCGATATCTTGTTCTGCCACTGAGCGGTGTACGGGCACATCGCGTTGAGCGGCACCTTGGAACCGTAGATTTCGGTGTAAGGTTCGCCGTTCTCCTGGCGTGCGGCTGACTTGCTCCCCTGCTCTTCCGTCCAGGTCTTGGAGTTCGGATCGCACAGCCTCCCGTTGATGTACGGCATCACGTGCGTGCCCAGGTCCTGAAGCTCCTTCACCGCGTCGGCAAACCCGTCCAGCGGCGGGAAGTACTCGGGATACAGCGTGTCATATGGAATCTTATGCCACTGATACCAGTGCAGACTGGTCGGCACATCGAAGTATTTGAGCGCCTGCTTCACCACCGGCACGTTCTGCTCCGGCCCGTAGTGCGGCCTCAGCCAGAGATCGTTATCCTTCACCCACTGCGGGATGGGACGCTTCGAGACAGGCCCGGCCTTGCCCCAGGGAGTCTTGAACGTGAACTCGCGGTATATCTGCGCAGCCTGGTAGTAGTCGCCGCTGAAGACGCCCACAACCGCCTCATACGGCAGCTTGTACGTGCCGCCGTCCGCCGCGGCGGAGATGGCCGGCCAGTTGGTGAAGAACGCCTTCGCGCCACTGGCATCGGTGTTCAAGGTCAGAACCTTGTGGTTGCCCTGTGCATCATGCGCGCCGATGTAGACGCCGCTGCCGCCGGTGTAGAAAGCCATGAACTGCATGGCCGCCGCACATGACGGGTACGTGCCCTGGTAGTGGACACCGGACTTGACGTCGTACTCCAACCCCCAACCGCACGGCGCGGCGAACTTGAGGCCCTTTCGGAACCTCACGTTCGGCACTATCGGGTAGTCCGCACGATTGACCTTCCAACCGGCGGGGAGCTTTGCCTGCAGCGACCAGAATGAAAGTGGGCTGTCCAGCTTGGCGCGAATTGTCATGGTGACGGCAGCAGCCTTGTCGCCCAGCGGAGCGTTCCATGTAAAGCGGATGTCATCCTCGCCGAACTTGGCGGTAACTACATCCACCTCCGCGCTGGTGATGTCTATCCGCTCTTCGTTAGGGCCGTTGAAACCCATGCTCCACAGCACGGACGGCTCAACCCTGCCGTTCAGCCAATTCGTCCCTTTCTCATCCGAAAGTTCGGTGAACGCCAGTTTCTTGCCGACCATCTCAAAGCCGAGATTCAGTTTGCCGGAGGTGAACAGAATCATCTCCCCGCCGTTTGTGTCTTTCTTCATTTTGACCGCTCCGAATGATGTAGTCGCAAGCAAGCAGGCTGCCATCGAAAGACCTGCCACCCGCCAGACTGTCTTCCATTGCATGATTTTGCCCTCCATGGGCGAAGTTGGGAACATGATATCACAGTATGGGAAAGATGGGGAATGGTCGGATGGTCAAATGGTCGATGGGAATTTCTAGTAGTAGACCAGATCAGTCTGCATGCGCGGGCGGATGAGACGGCGTGTCGTGGAGCCGGACACTTCCGAAGAGCTGATGCCCGTCACTACCGCATACTGGTTCAAGCCGGGCTTAGTCAGGCCGCCGGTATACACCTTTATCCCCGTGTTGCCCGATCCGTCAGTCAGAGCCTGACCGTCATCCACATAGAAGTAGTCGGAACCCAGAGCAGTGACGCGCCCCCACGTGCGGATGAGAAGACAAATATTGTTGAGGCCGACTCCGCCCGTAACTCCCGGCGTGTGTGAGCCGAACGCGTCTCCACCAACCCACCGGTTGCCGATCCCCAGCGGACTAACCGACGTTACGCTCCCGGTAGTGGTGATCGTAGGGCTATTGATGATCCTCTCGCCGTTCGTCAAACCGATCGTTCCACTGACCGTGACCAGGCTGCCGATGACCGCATCCGTCACGACGGTACCGCGGTTCACCTTGATACCGGAGGACCTGTCCACTTCCTGAACATACATCACACTGCCAAACTCAACCGGACTCGCGCTCACAACCTGATCAGTGAGCGTAACGGACGTCCCGTCTGTGTTGCCCTTGATATCCGCAAGTCTGGTCTTTAGGACGTTCACCGTTGACTGCGCCGTACTCGTAACGCCGCCGGTGTTCCTCACGCTCAGACGGACGGTATACACTCCGTTCGCCAGCGCAGATGTGTCCCACGTGTCAAGGAGTCCACTGGTAACAGGTGACGTATGCGTAGAACCGATGGCAATCCATGTAGACGGCAATGAACCAATGCCATAGTCCAGAGTGTACTGCTGGAAGTTGGTTCCTGATGCTGTTCCCTTGATCGCCACCGCGCCGAAGAGCGTTGTACCGGTCGGCGGCGAGGTGATAACGGCGGTCGGCGGAGGAACGCCCATGTCGCCTGATACCACCAACGCGAACTTCTGCGGGCCGATCGCTACGTTGTAACCACTTACCGTTACCGTATACGTGCCTGAAGACGGTGACGCAACATCCACACCCTCCACGTTGTTCCGACGGTCCGCAGCCCCGTTTCCATAACGGACAGTTCCGTTTGGGAGCGTAACGGTGAGATCCAAGTCGTTGACCAGGGCAACTGAGGCTGACGTCGCCGCCGGATAGTCAGTCCATACAAGCGTGAACCGCGCAGGATCGGTGGAGCCGGTGATTGTGTACGTATAAGTCTGAGTCCCATTGGTCGAGAGACCGGTCGAGCTATCCACGAAATGCACCTCTCGGATGCCGGTGGGATTCAGGGAGTATGACAAGTCCACCAGTCCCCAGCCCTCCACATTGTTCGGGCGGGCTGGAACCTCAAGGAAGGAGCCGGTCCCGTACTGACCTGGAGATACATCCTTCGCGCCGTTGATGAGTGTAGCCTTGATGAGCGCAGCGCTTGGCAGGATGCTCTTCTGCGTGCGGTAGAACTGCCTCACTAACGCCGCCGATCCCGCTGTGAGAGGCGTGGACATGCTGGTTCCGCCGCAGAACAGGTAGTCGCTGTTGTAAGCGCCCCAAAGGACTCCGGCGCCCGTGTCGTGAGACCGAGTGGAGATGATGTTTGTCCCCGGCGCGCAGATGTCGGGCTTGATCCGTCCATCGTCGCACGGACCTCGGCTGCTGAATGCCATCATGCCGTTCGAGTTGTTGCTCACCTTGTCGCTGAATATCGGATCTACCGGATAGTCGCTCGGCCAGTTTTGTCCATAGGTAGACTGAACGCCGATAGTCAGCCGATAGTTCTCCGTCCCACCGACAGTGATGCAGTTCTTTGCCGTTCCTGGTGAGTCAATGGAATCGAGGTCAATCACG
Organism: Armatimonadota bacterium; assembly: GCA_025358205.1. Taxonomy (GTDB): domain Bacteria; phylum Armatimonadota; class UBA5829; order DTJY01; family DTJY01; genus JANYKG01. The sequence continues at coordinate 7,931 of JANYKG010000009.1, read as the reverse complement.
CCGTTTGAGTTCGCGTCCTTTGCCTCGTTACCCGCCGCCATCAGGATGGTCATATCCGGATGGTTCCACGTGAAAAGATCCAGGTTACGGGCGTCGGTGGTGTAGACGCCGTTGTACGCCGCGCCCCAGCTATTTGTGTGAACGCGCGCCCCGTTGTTGTATGGTGGCAGGAAGAGCTGATTCAGGTCCGACGGTATACCGCTCAGGCTACCGCTGCTCGATATCACCGACTGGAAGACAAGCTGCGCCTCGGGTGCGGTTCCGGCAAACGAGTTGGTATAAGTGTGAGTCGTCGGATTACTGCCGGACAGGACGCCGTTCCCGAGGACGGACCCGGCGACGTGTGTGCCGTGAGCATCGGGATCGTCCCATCTGTTCTTGCGTCCAAGGGTATAAGTTGCAAGTACACGGCCCGCGAAGTCTGCGGAAAGGGTACTGAGATTGCCGGTATCAAGCCCGGTATCGCACACGGCTACGATCTCCCCTGCCCCGTACAGTCCAATGCCGCTCCAGACGACCGGCGCGTTCATGAGACCCCGTGCGACATCGTTGCATAGCTTTCTATCGAGACGGGGTTCGATCCACGAAACCTCCTCACGACGGGCAATCCGCTTCAATTCCTGGGCCGGTATTTCCGCCTCCAGGTTGTCGCCGTCCGCGGCGGATATGTCTTCCCGGATTACGCGTCCGACGCGAGTAACCTCAGCCTCCACGGCGGCGCGTCCTCTGCCGGGAAACAGCCGGATGGAGACCTTCTTCGTAATGCCCGTGGAGTTTGGAAGGTCCGGACTGAAGCGATATGCGGGATGGAACGACCCAACCCACCGAACATGGTCCATTCCCTGGATAGCTTCGGCCGCCTCTGGTGTCGCTCGGATAATAAAGGCATAATCCGGTATGTAGTCCAGAATCTCGGCCCCATGGGATGCAAGATCATCTTTCCATGGCTGCTCAATCGGACCGGTGAACTGCACCAAATAGTATGAAGACACGCCTGGAGTCGGGGCGGATTGAAGATCGGCAGGAACCCCGGGCAGAGACACGAGCGGATCGAATGAGCCGTATTTCAGGCGAACAAGAGGACCTCCCGCCGCACATACGGCAAGCAGGAACACGCCCATTGCGATGCTAAGCACAACAACCTTACGCATTCTGAAGTCCTCTGGTAACACTATCAGTCAAGAACTATGAATGCAAGAACCGTGCCATTCGGCCCGGATCATTACTATATACGCACCAACCGGTAACCCTGGCTCTGGAGAAGAGCGCAGCAGCCTCATGATATCAGGCTCTTTGACTCCTGATGATCACTGTGGAATCCCAAAAAACCAGTATTTCCACCCGCTAAGGACTAGCCTGCATGTACCCATAATCATACTGGATGATGGATTTTGTACGCCAGACAGTTGGTCCGCATTATTCACGACGAGTGTGAACAATGCTCAGGATGGCCGGCATTATGCTTCCAACGCACAATTCAGGCCAGGAATGCTGGAGGTTGGTATGTCTGAATGTCAATACTGGTGGAGAGAAGGCGCTGCTCAGTGGTGCGATATGCAAGGCGGTGACTGCGCTTGCGGCGGCTGGGAAGAAGGCTGCGACATGCGCAAGACCGGGCATAAGCGGCTCGACATGGAGTCTGAGCTAGACGACGTGCTTGAGCTCTTCTCGACCAAGAAGAAGCAGTCACATCGCCACGACAAGGCAGCCTAGAAGTCTGGCCAAGAAGTCAATAGGTGCGGCTCTATTAGAACAGCGTGCGGTGAGCTTGTCGAACCCGTCGCCCCGGCCGCGCCTTTCGCGTTTCCACTACTCGCCACGACCGGGTCTTCTTCTTCGCGCAGGAATCGCCGGTGAGACTTCTCGCACCGCAGATAGTGGTGCTGTCAGTCTCACCGCGATGGGAATGAAAATGCTTTCTTGCATTTTCAAGCGAGGTTATCACCTACTGCGCCGGACAACCGGGTAGTCCCTGAGTACGGCTCTGCCGGGCGAGCTTTTCGACCCGACCGGGTCTGGCCGAATACCGTCATTCGATATCTCGGGGGCTTCAGACACGCGGAACCCGATATTGTTGTTCTCGTTCGTCGGGTTGTTGTTGTTGCGGTTCGAGGCCTGCAGGTTGTTGTTGTTGTTGAACGAACCACCACGCAGGCCGCGGTAGGCGCTGCACTAGTTCCCCGGTTACCCGTCCGGCGCTCAGGAACGGCACATAAGTACCGCTCGTCTGAGGCCATAACTTTGCGCGTGCAGCGTGTGCGCCGTCCACGCTTGTACACTTTGAGTCACGTCACTTGTCCGCCGCCGTCTTGCGCGCACTTCCCATAGCATCAGCGATTCCCTGAAATTCCAAAAAACCGAGCCCGCCTCCGCTTTCGCTTCGACGGGCCGGAAGTGTAAAAGGGTAAAAGGGCAAAGGGCTAACCCCGACGTCTGCGCAATGCAAGAAGTGGTATCAACAGCGTAGCCCCGGCAATGAACGATGACGGCTCAGGAACCTGAGAAACCTGGGAGACACGGAACCCGACGCTGTAGTCCTCGTAGATCGGGAGGCCGAAGCTGTGGCCGCGGTACGTCGACTGCAGGTAGTAGTCGTCGCCGTCGCCGCCGTAGTAGTCGAACGAACCACCACGCAGGCCGCGGCAAGCGCCTATTATGGACTCGTTCCACTCCCACACGTTGCCTCCTTGATCAAACGTGCCGTAGGGGCTTGCTGAGTTCTCGAACTCACCTGCGTTTGTTCGGTAGTAGGGGCTTCCTATGCTGTAGCTGTCCATGATGTAGTAGTTGGCGCTGTTGCCAGGGTCTGTGCCCAGCACCTGATTGGCCGGTGCGGTGTTGCTCTTCGTGGGATACAACCAGTATCCGGCGTTGGCGCTTCCGCTCTTGTAGTATGCGGCCTTGTACCACTCATTCTCGCTTGTTACTGCCCACTTCGCTCCGGCATTGCGGGTGACAGCGCTGTTTGTCGGATTGGTGGATGTCAGGGTGTATGCGCCGGTCTCTGTGCTGCCGGTCCCCTGGCCGTTTCCAAGCCAGTTGGCGAATCGGCACGAATCCCAGAAGCTTACGTAGTTCACAGGCCTGTTCGCCCATTCCGAGGTAACGCTGTAGGTGTAGTTGCCGGATGAGTTGTTCTGCTGAATCTTGCAGCCGTATGTATTGCTCCACATGTTGGCGTTGTACAGGCCGTATGTGTCGGTGGCTGCCACGGCGTTGAGGAACGCGGTGTACTGCCCTGCCGTGACTTCGTACTTGCCGATGTTGTAGTCATAAGCCACCGAGCCGTAGCCGGTGGTGTCAGCCGCGTTGCCTGCGTTGCCAACTGCAACGGTGTCGATCGTGACCGCCTGAGCAATCCCGCTCAAGCATAGCGAAGCAAGTACCGCAATTCCTAGAATCAATCTCTTCATTTCCCAATCCTCCTTCAAAATACCTTGTCAGACGAAAACGTGGTCTTCTTGCATGCAAGCACGGTACGTGTTGATGCCTTTTGAGACCCTGATGTTATTGTCCTCTCCACCGGCACATTTGTCAAGAGGTATACAGTGGATATTTGTGGCTTGCCTAAGGACTGAGCATGAAACCACCGAAAAACCGGTAATTATACCAGTGGCTGGGGAAGCCGCCGGCTGGAATTCGTACTTTTCGGAAAGGCCTCTGGCCCGCATTATTCACGAGGAACGTAGATAATGCGCAGAAGGCCGCGGATTATGCGGGACATGCATAATCCGCGTTAGACTCTACTTCAGCTTGTCCGTGAGGCGGTTGTACTCGGCGGCTACCTCTTCGCCCGTTAACCCGACCGTGTAAATGCGAACGGCGGCAATGTGGCAATCTGTCCGGTACTGATCGTCAGGATACTCGTATCGGCCAATGTACAAGTTCCGACCCGACGGCTTGGGCATGCCGGACGCCTGCTGCGAACCAACCTCTTGGCCATCCACGTAAACCTTCATGGCGATGCCGTCATAGGTCGCCGCGATGTGATACCACTTCCCCGGCTCGATGTGCCCGGCATCCAGAGTACCCACGCCTTCGAGGTTGAACCGCACGCCGTTGTTGTAGATCTGCAGGAAATAGCCGTCCATGCTCCACAGACCATGACCCAGCACGACAGGCATATCGCCCCTGTACTCAAGCTTCAGCCACATGGAGAGTGAAAGCTCCATCTCGGCGTTGAACTCCGGCTTGGAGTCGAATGCCAGGTAGTCACCCTTCTTAAAATACGCTGCAGAAACACCGTTCACCACGTCAATCAATGGCTGACCGCCCACCGTCCGTCCCGGCTCAGGACGATCCGCTGCGAGGGGGGAGAAGTCCTCCGCCAGTACAGGATTCATGTCGCCAAGCGGTAGAGCAACGCACTGCACCGGGAGCGACTGCATCCCCTCGTTGCCGGACCGATCAACCGGGACCACACGGTAGTAGTTCTGCTTGCCCGGCTCCGCATTGACGACCTGAAGGTGGTCGCCGTAGAACTGCGGGGGAATCGGATTTGCCGTCTTTGCGAGAGTCCACGGGCCGGTGGCGAATGGAGCGGTATATACCCGATAACCGCTGATGCCGAGTGACGCCTTCCCCCACTGCAGCCAGACCTTGCCGCGTTTGGGGGTGGCTGTCACAGTCGGTGCGGGCATGGATTCAGCGCCGGGACATGTGACTGCGAGCGACTCCACAGCTTTCCCGCCAACCGGCTTGACGGAATAGCGATAGGATGCGGACGGCTTCACTTCTCGGTCCTCGTACCACGTGCCGGTTGTGGTGAACACCGGCTCGAACGCACCGCCGTTCTCAGATCGGCTGATCTCATACCGCGCGAGCGAACCCTGCCACTGTACAATCAGCGCGCACCCCTCTCCGGGCTTGACCGTTACGTTGGATATCTTGGAAACGACCGGCTTCGGCGCGGAATTCGGCTTCAAAGCAGGCACGGCGGGGACAAGCAGAACTTGGCGCCATGTCAACTTGTCCCGCTCATTGGTGTCGAAGCTCGCGTTCACCGGTTCCAGCGCAAACTCGATTCCCTTGCCATTCATCTCCGACCCAGGGATGACGCAGAGCGAGTACCTTGAGTCCAGAGGGCAGAAGAAATGGATTGTCTTCTCCTCCTGTGAAGCGATCTGCCGGTAGTGCAACTTGACGACATTGGTTCCCGTAGCGACAAACGCACAGACCGGCATCGGCGTCCCGGCAGGCCAGACCGTATTGGCGCTGATCAGCTGGACTCTGTCCGCCGACTGGAGATCTGTGCCAACCCGAAAAATGGGGGAATGGAACGAGCCTGGCAACCCCATGAGTGCAAACACCTCGCGTTCGACCTCCCGGTACGACCAGAAGGCCTTCGTGTTCACTGTGGCAAGAATGCCCATTGATCCTTTGTCGGTTACGCGGCGGGCACATGCGTCGAGGGCCGCACCAAAGTCACATGCCTCAAGCGTCTTCATGCCCTCGGTGGCGGTAGCTACTGAGTCGCTGTCGTTACCTGCTGCCTTCTCTGCGCGGGCCTTGAGGAGGAGCTTCATCACCTCGCCGTCGGGCATGAGGGCCTGCGCGGTCTGCTCGTACTTGAGCGTCCAGTCAATGGTGTTGTAGAGATACGATGCGTACTCCGCCTGGCGCTCGTAACCTGGTTCGCTTGCGAGATCATCACGAACGACCTGCACCTCAGTCCGAATCGCCTCAAGCTTTTTGACCTTCTCAGGATCGGCAGGCGTACCCCAGGCGAATCCGCCGCACTCGGTCTGGCCCGCTCCGCCGACCCAGCGGTAGCCCAGCGCCTGCAAGTCCATCAGCATCTTCGCCATCTCCGCGGCGTGCTCAGGGCCGAAGGTTTTCTTCGCATAGTCCGCGTAGAACTGCGCATACGTCAGCTTCGGATTCCACGCGAACTGAGACATCAGCGCGTGCGATTCCTCCACATCACGCGTGCGCCAGTGGATGCCGAGGATGCCCTGACTTCCCTTCTTGTAGGCATCCTGAAGCGCGCCGTACCAGTGCTCCGTGTTCGCCTGGTTGTGCCACTGGTCGCCGTCGAACTCGAACCAGGGGATCGGCCACTTCTCACGTTCCGGCGAGAGCTTGCCGTATGCCGCGCTCACGAACGGCGACGTCAGGATGTCGTCCAGAGCGGAGAAAACCACGTCCTTCGGCACAATCTTGTCCAGCCCTACGTAGAAATCGGAGCACTTGAGATGGTTGTCCCCTCCCCAACCCGAAAGAATCAGTCGCTTATCAGGGGCGATCTCCTTCAGAATGCGGTATGCCTCGTTAGTGTAGACGGCCAGACGCACCGCTTCGGCAATCCGTCTTGGCTCCTTCAGATACGCGAAGTCCTGCTCGTACTTCCGGTAATAGGAACCGAGGCGCGAATCGAGTGCAGGCGGATTGATGCCGTTCAGGCCCATCGCTTCCTGCTCCCATATCCACACGTAGTCCAGCATCGGATACTGCGCGATCAGATGCCTTAGACGCTTGTCCAGGTTCTCCACTGCAACCGGATCGGTCGGGTCGGCTCCTGTCACCTCAAAGCCAAGACACGTCTTCAGTCCACGGTAGTGCGCGTAGTCCAGCGCCTTCTTGAGCAAGTCTTGAGAATCCCTAATGGAGCGCTCCCTGTCGCTGCGGTAGAGGCTGGGCTTCGAGCCGAAATACTCGTCCGGGAAATACTTGCCGGTGCCAAAGCCGAACTCCGACGTCTTCATGGAGTGCGTGCCCCAGGTGGGCGTGTCGGTGGATGCAACCGGCTCGCCGTAGACGTACTTACCGCCGTCCTTGTACGCGCAGAACGGCTCGTAGTCATAGGCGTGGAAACCGATGAAGTTGTTCTTGGTCTTGATCAGATTGTCGAAGAACCAGCAGTAGTCCTGGTAGTCCCAGGTTGTCGGCGAATCGAAGAAGTTGTACCAGGGCAGCGTGCCTCTGATCTTGAAGGCCGGTGTGCGGCTGATGTTCACGTCCAGCAACTTGAACGGCTTTTTCACGGGAACAGCATCGCCGCCGAGATAGAAGCCGAAGCCGTACTGCTCCAGCAAGGTATAAGCACCGTAGAGGACTCCGTTCGGGGTCTTGCCCGTGACCATGAGAACCTTGCGCTTGCCGTCCTTCAATGTGCGAATCAGGTACCCCTCAGCGCCGAGCTTCGAAACGTTCGGCTTGAGGCGCGCGACAAGCGGATTGGACGCCGTTGTCCCGACCGCGATGGCGTCACCCTTTGCCGAGTTGGTGATCGGAAGAAGTGTACCAGTCGCGGCATAGAGATACTTCCGCAGTTCAGCCGCGGCCTGAGTCTCCAAACTCGACGCACCTTTGCCGATGACAATGGAATAGTCTGCAGCACACGCGTTGCCGAGCGCGACAAGCAAGAGCACAAGCATAATTCTACGCATAAACCAACCTCCATGACGATTCAACGTCGAACAAACGAAAATACCGGCCTTGATAGAACGCTGACAAACGGCCTGAGCGCGGGATGCCAGCGGGTGATTCGCGAACCGATCTGCGCCTCGTCCACGTCAGGCCGCGATTCGTGGACGAACAGGATGAATATCAACCCTGCTGTGAAAGCCGTTGCCGAAAGGACCAGATACATGCGGCTGATAGACACATGATCCGCTATCAATCCGCCCATAAACGGCCCCACCGCAACAGCCAATCCCGCTGTCATGCTGAGAAGCCCCTGCCCGGTAGCTCGCAGAGCGCCAGGAGAAAGGTCCGCCGTGAAAGCCAGGGACGGCACCAGCATGAAGCTGAACGTGAAGCCCTGAAGCAACTGGATGAAGAATATCTGCTGAGGATCTCTGAGCAGCGAGTACAGGAACATGCGCACCGGCAGCGTAAGAAACGCCACCACCAGCGGCGGTCTGCGGCCCATGCGGTCAGACGCCGCGCCGACCCACAGCATGAACGGTATCTCCACCATAGCATTCCAC
>JANYKG010000083.1 GCA_025358205.1 Armatimonadota bacterium | reverse complement strand
TTCGACTATGTCACGGCGCTGTTTCTCGGAGGTTGTTTTTTGTCATGTTTAGCCTATCAATCAGTGTTTATTCTATTGTCGGGTGACCGGGACGTCCTGTCACACGAGTGACCGGGACGTGCTGTCATGTGTCCGATCACTGGTCACTTCCCTCCGGCCTCCCCGCCGTGGTATAATCCCGCACAAGACAATGAGGAAAAGCAAGCTCATAGGCTACTGGGGTTGTCCTCCCAGACAGATAATCGCAAGCTACTCGCGCAAGCACCCGTTCGACGAATTCGTGGACCTCGATGTGGACATGAGGGCGCCGTCCAGCGGCCTCGTGCCGGACGCCTACTGCCAGATCGTCACCAACCTGGTTGACAACGCGATGTACCTGCGCAAGGACCTTCGGCTCATCATCGCAGCGGTCGGCGAGGACAAGTGCGACGGCGGGCGGTTTGCCGCGCTGATACTCAAAGACCTGGGGTTCGCGGTGCTGGAAGTGCGGCACAACGAGATCGAGCGCGAGCCTGTCACCATCTCCACGTCCGACCTGCCGCTGCTGGAGAAGGTCAACCGTATCATGGACTCGGTGCGCGCGGAGAATGAAATAGACTATCCACAGATCAAGCCCACTCACGGATTCTGGGGCGTCGCGCCGCACGATATGCGCCTTCTGGAGCTTTTCCCGAATACTACGCACGTCTACGGGTGGACCCGCTGCGTGGAGGCGGGCGTTCCGGCGGACCTGGAGCTGGAGATGCAGGTGGACGCGGGCGTGCCGACCGTCTTCTACGCACAAACGTTCTGCCAGAAGAACTCACTGGCGAAGTACCTGGCCGACAAACACAATGGGCTGTACATTGACTGCGACGGCCCGATGACCAACAGCGTCATCGCCAAAGTCCAGGCGTTCATACGAATGGGATAGTGACGAGTGATGAGTGATGAGTGACCTGCACCGCACAGTCCGTCTGGTCACGAGTCATGTGTCAGATGGATTCACGTATCACTTATCACTCATCAGCAGCCGGAGACTGCCATGCTGATCGCTGATTGCGGAAGCTCGTGGAGCAAAATAAAGGATATGGAAACCGGCGAGGTGGCCGTGCTGCCCACGCAGAAAGTTCTGCGTGAGCTGGACGTACACTTCGACGTCGCCACCGGGCACCTCGGCAAAGACCGAACCGGCCGCTATGAGAACGAGCTGATCGCACTCGCGCAGGGAAGCCTGAAGCTGATAATCGAGAACGATTTCACGGTGGTAGATGTCGGCAGCAGGGACACGAAGTTTGTGCGGTTTCAGAATCGCAAGCTCCGCAAGCTGGACTGGAATCAGCAGTGCGGCGCGAACACCGGCTTCACTCTGGAACTGCTCGCGCACTACTACAACATTGATTTCACGAACCTGCAGCCCGCCGAAGAGAAGTTCCCGATCACCTGCGGGGTGTTCGCCATCGAGAACATTTTCGAATCCATAATCCGCGGCAACGCCCCCGAGATCGCGCTTGCGGCTTTCGTTCACGGAATTGCATTCAACGTTTTCACTTTCGCCCAGAAACCCGAGAAGCTGCATCTCTCCGGCGGACTCTGCGAAAACCCCTGCTTCCTCCAAAGCCTGGCGCGCTACTGCGAAGTCATCCCCCTCGGACGGAATGTACTTCTCGAAGGCTTGTACTAAGACGCAAAACGGCCCTCTGACGATGACACTGTCAAAGGGCCGCAGATACTCCTATCGCTATTACTGAACGGACTCCCGTGCCGTCTTCGCGCGAGATACATTCTCGTCCCAGAAGCCCAGGAACTGGTTCAGAGTCGGCGGGACGTAGATCGTGCTGATGTAATCCTCCGGCTTCACGCCATCAACCATGAACGCTTTCACCCAGTCCGGCCAGATGCTCGCCAGAACCTCGCTCCGCTTGGCCCAGACCGAACCCGCTGCCGGGGTGCCGTCCTCGTTCATGCCGTCGTAGATGCTCTTCCACGCATCAACCTTGCAACCGCCGCCGAGCTTCAGGTCCAGATACATGCGCTGGATGTTGCCGAAATCGGTCGAGAACGGCACATTCAGCAAGTCGGTGTTCTGGTGGAACTTGCGCTTGGAGGCCGTGAGAATGCGCGAGCGCCTGCCGTACCGCTGCTCCAGGTACATGACCGTTCGCTTAGTCGCAAGCGAACCCGCGTGGTCAATCGCGTCTTCCTCGGTCTCGGGGTCGTATGCGATCCCTGCCTTCGCGACCTCGGCCACAAACTCAGCACAGTTCAGCGGAGCATCCGTCAGCGCCTTCACAGCAGCCGGCTTGATCTCGGCCGCGAACTTCGAGTCTGAGGGCAGTGCGGCCAGAAGCTGCTCGATCCGATAAACGCGGATAGCATCGTTGAACCGCCCGATCATGCTGGTGACCACCGAGCCGCCTCGTCCGTCGTCAACCTTCTCACCGGTGCGCGCTTCGTAGTCCGCGATCCCCTCTTCCACGGCCACGCTGGTCGCCACCATCTGCGGGACCTCGTAGCTGAGAGTCATATTCGTGAACATGCGCTCCTTCACCGCGCCGGGGTACTTGGGATGGTTGCCGGCGTTGAACGCCTTGACCACATCGAGCGCCACCTGCGAGGTACACGCGATCTTGAAATGGTTGTTCGGCTTGCCGAGTCTGGACGCCACGAGATCGGTGTACGGTGCGGCAGTACCCTCCATGAGGATGCTGTCGAACACGCTCACGCGCTTGCCGAGGATGTCGAATATCTGTCCGCCGCCGCGGGTCAGCTTCTCCTCATCGCAGTGCCAGTCCGGTCGAAGCTGGAACGCCACGCGGCCCAGACCCTCGTGCAGGAAGAGCGACCGCAGGCCGAGCATGGCATCCACAACCACCCACTCGGTGAACGCGGTGCCTCCCCAGTCGTCCGCCTCGCCGAGCTTGATCTGCTCTTTGGCGATAACTTTGCGAACCTCGCGCCACTTGTTGGGACTGCTGGTAATGAAGTCGGTAGCGGGCTGTCCGTGGATGTTCCCCTTGCCGTCGTAGTCGTCCTCGCCCATGACCGAGATCGCGGGGTTCGTGGTACCGCCCAGGCTCCCGATCTTGCGGCAGCGGACGGCCTGAAGTCCGTAATCGTTGAAGAACTCGGTGTCGGTCTCGTTGCGTTCCCAGGCCAGGAAAAGGTCAACGTAGTAGGTCCCCGGCTGGTACAGCGCCTTGAAACATTTCAGGAACTCGGCGGCGTTGGCATATGGCTCGACGCCGGTGTCCTTCTGCCAGTTGTTCGCCCACGCAATGAACAAGTTGTCGCCCTTGTTCGCGGCCATGTCCTCGGTCTTGATGCAGTCCAGCACCGCGCGCGCGGCCTGCGGATCGGCCTTCTCCCACTCCAGGACCAGGCCGGATGCTCTGGCGTATGCAGTCTCGATCTCCGCGTTGGAGAGAGACTTGCCGCCGTGCAGACCGGGTTTCTGGAGGTTGTGGTGCATCTCGACCACGGAGTTCAGCGAGTCGGCCACGCCGAGCATGAAGGCGAAACACCGCATGTGGATATCGCCGTTGCCCGCGTTGAACTCAGAGTCCAGCGTGTTGGCGATCATGGCCAGCCGCACGGGAAACTCGGACGGTTTGGTGAAGAAAAGAAGCTTCTGCCTGGCGACCTCTATCGCCCAGCCCGGCATCATCCCCTCTGATCTGGGATCGCGGTTCAGAGCCACACTGATGATAGTCTGAGATGCGGTGTCAAGTGTACCGGCGTCGCATGAGCATCCACCGACGCCGTTGTCGTTCGAGCCTTGCATGAAAACATTCCTCCTGAGTTGCACTGCGCGGGTGTGTTTATGGTAAATGGGGCAGAAAGCGCAGATTGTGCGGGCAGAGAAACCCCCTGCCCACAAAAGTATACGTGAGGTCACTCAAGAGTGTCAAGGCAAAACTGCACTCGGAGACGAATGCCGATCTTTACAAGTGGCAGTTGGCCCATCGCGGGCTACCTGATCGGCAACACCCAAAGAGACCTAGCACAGTCGGCTTCCAACACCGTCATGTGCATACCCGGCTATGGATCGCCGTTCTGGCGGTCATACGCTTTTTCTCCGAACATGATAACATCGTAGTCGAGTGCTCGGATGCTCTCCGATCTGTCCATGCGCTCTGGATCGCTCTTGGCCGCTTGCATGATCACTTGCCTCTGTCTTGGCGATTTCGACATCTGCGCCATCTGGACCGTTCGCGCCCTGTCCAGGATGTAATGCCCGACATCTGTAGGGATAACATAGGGTCCAACCCCAAAGGCACCACCCGCAGCGTGGATCTTCGTACCTCGCCATAAGTTGGGTTTTGAGACCCGGATGAAACCTATGATGGCCAAATTGCACATTTTCGTGTATACGAACGCATCATCATCTGCATAGGCAACATCGCAGTCCACAGTGCGCAGGATGTAGCGGTTAAGGTTGGTTGGCACGTCTGGCTGATCCATGAAGCTAAGAGAATCAAGCGGTATAATGTGCTGCTCGAACTCTCCAGGGCTTGGGATCTGCCCGACGGTTACGCTGGCCCAGATATCCAAAGCCCGTTCCGATGCCAACAGTAAGTGGGATGGCAGGTCTGCGAGTTGATCTTCGTTCCGAAGCTGCCGTACGACTCGCCATGACAACGAGGAGCAAAATCTAGCGAGCCAACTGCTATAGCGAAACACCGGTAGGTTGTCCGACTGCAGGGGCCGGAAAACACTATCGGCGAACTGCTTCTCCCACGGGCTCAGGAGTTGCTCACACCTCAGGCATAGCATTCGAGCTTTGAATCCATCCTGTATGCGCCGGTTCGGTGCATTAATGCGCCGCATGTAACCGGTACCCGACGTTTCCTTTAGCCAACGCCACACGAAGGCTGGTACGATATGGCTCATCTGTAGTTCTGAGACGCTACCACACATGGGACATTCGCCGGTCATTCATCCCCCTCTCGTGATTCCGTCTCCGGTCCGGTCCCGGTCATAGCCATCTAACCATCCTCGACTCGCCCGATGCGCGAGAGCGTCGAAGACCGTTGCATATCACACTATATTCTCATCGCTACTGGTTCCCCTACGCGTGCAAGTGGACATGCCCGCCTGGCAGCCCTCTACTTCGCGCCAGAAAGACGATGACCTAGCCAATCATTTGCAGCACCGACTTGCCACCGCATCTTGGATACCCAACCCGTCAGTTTGATCCGTATAAGTCCACGACCCCGGCTATCTAGAGAGTCGCGCAAGTTCTTCTGCAAACTGCTCTTTCACCGCCTTCTCGGTGTACTTGAGCTTCGCCTCGATGATCTTGGTGAGCGGCGGGTAGTCCATGTCCAGACGGACGGACAGATCGAGACATGGCATTCGGCGGGCGATTATCAGCGACTGCCGAGCATTCACCTGCTCGGCTTCGATGATAGCGCTCATCTTGTCCAGCGCATCCAGCGCCTGTGTACGGTTTGCATTGATGGACGCCGCGTCCCTGGTCAGCTCGCGATACTGCCGCCTCAGCGTGAAGAACCGGTTGCCGTTGACCACCGACCGGAAGCACGACTGCAGGTACGCCGCCATGTCAATCTCGCGCTGATACTCCGTCATGCGCGCCTCTGGCACATCCTCGCGGGCCGCCTTCATGGTCTGCACACCCTGCTCCCAGAGCGCGAGCGCCTTGTCCATATCGTCCATCTGCGCGGGCGACTCGTTGATATCCGCCGTGTAGATCGGCCTCAGTTTCGTCGCCTCCGATGTACCCTCAGTGAGATCACCCTCCGCCAGGTAGAAGAACCGTCCGTGCAGTTCTTCCGGCATGCCCTCCTCGGTCAGCATTAAGGGCTGACCGGGGCCGATGAAGCTGGGGCCTATGTAGTAGCCGTGCGTGAGGTACGGGATATGCCCCATCGCCTCGCTGAAACTCTTCCAAGCCTCCATCATCTTTCCCGCAGCGTCCGTGCCGAAATCACGGGCGGCGATCTTCCCGATCTCCTCATCGCCGGTGCCCGAGGTAGTCCAACTTAGACGCCCCGCAAGCTCCTCCGGACGAGAGCGCGTGAAGCCGGTGCAGTCGTAGGCGTACATTATCGAATCAGGCTTCTGCGCGCGGATGATGCCCATCCGCTCGGCCCAACGCTGCATGCAGGGGATGTACGGCACGCCGGTATGCTCCCAGGCGGTGGCGGTCTCGGTCTTGCAGCACTGCTTCAGCCCGCGCTTGCGAATAGCCTCTGCCTGCGCCTTGTACCGGTCGCTGGGGCCGAGGAAGTCAATCGAGTAGTCCCAGATGCTCTTGTCATAGCCGTTCTTGTGGTAGATGTAGTCCTTATCAATCTCGGAGACCAGGTGGATGCCCGGGTCGAGCTTGGAGATCAGGTCGAGTTGGAACGGCTCCTTCGACCAGACAAACGCGGAGTACGGCCATGCGAACAGCTCGGCGTCGGGCTTGACCTTGCGGATGGCGCGGAAGACGGCGTTGGTGAGATCGGCGACGACGTCCTCCGCCGGGCGGCTCTTGCAGCGCGGACAGTCCGGCCCATTGGCGCCGCCCCGCATGTAGCAGTGGTAGAACCCCTCGCCGCCGATGATCGCCACCATGCCGCCAAGCTGAGGCACGCGGCGGAAGAGATCGGCCCACGAATCGGCGATGTACTGCAGCGTCTTCGGATCGGACGGGCAGAGGCACCGGATATCTGCACCGAACTGCGGTGCGCCCATGGCCTCGGGGTGCGCCTTGAAGACGGGATGGCTGGACGGCAGCTTGAGGTTGTAGCAGTCCAGGTAGAGATCAATGCCAGCCGACCCCGCCAGGTTCGCGAGCTTCTGAAGTTCCGCGATGTTCTTCTCGCGGTCGGGATTGGCAAGCTCCGGGTAGGTGTCTTTGCCCAGGTAGTCGCCCAGGCGGACAAAGGTGAACGTGGAATTCGCGCCAAACCGGCTGAGCGCGGAGAAGGTGTCGCGGCTGATCGGGCGGTCTATACGCAGGCCGCTGATGGTGAAAGTGCCGTAGACCTCGCCGAACATGCGGACATCGAACACGGGCTTGCGCACGACGGACATGGGGCGGATGGCGGGGATTCCTCGGTCGAGGAGAAGCTGCTCCAGGTAGTAGACGCCGTAGAGCGCGCCTCGCGGAGTCGGGCTGGTGATCTCGATGAGGTCCTTGGTGACCTTCAGAGTGTAGCTATCGGCCTGGATGCGGTCCTTCGCCTTGCCCTCGACGCGGAGGACGATCTGCTTGTCCGTCTGTCCTTTTGCAAGCTTGATTCCGCCTGCGTCCGCGAAGAATGTGCGCAGTTCCTCTACGGCGAACGGCCCCGGTGCGGAGTCCATGCCCTCGGCGTGGATGTTCCACTCCGGCCCGAGCAGTATCTCATCCTTGGCCGCCGCCCACGGCTTGGGCAGGAACTTCTTCAGGTGCGGAGTGTGCAGTTCCTTGTAGAACGGGCTGGCCTTGGTGTAGGCGATCTTCCGCTCAAAAATGGAATCCAGTGTAACGGTTGACATATCCGCACTTCCCTTCTGCGGGCCGAGTAGCATTGCCGCAGCCGAAACCAAGATTGCGCCCAACGCAAAGCATTTGTGCATCTGAGTATCCTAGTCCAGCAATCCTGACATCTTTAGCACTTCTTCACTCCATGCTGACGCTGCATCCGCGATCTGATTGATGCCATCTAAACCGTTCCGCATACGAAGCTCGCACAGCGCCAGCGATACCTGTATCTCCACGAGCCTTGCGGCGACATCGAGGTCAGCCTCCGGTGCGGCCCATTCGATGAACCACTTACTCTCTTCTATCATGTCTAATACAGCCTCGTTGTTCCGCGCGTCTGCAGAACATGACGCCACACGCGCCATGTTGGCAGCAATGCCGCCGAGCCGCACAGGTGTTGGGTCTGACATAAATCGGTCGCGCCGTTTTGCTAAGTTGTTCACGTTGAACCCCCGAATACCATCATCACCACGGCATACACCCGGTTACGCAATTCCTGATCCTGGATCGTCAAGCCGCGATTGCCCAGCCCCGGACGGATATTGATCAGCGACTCATACCTGACATCCTGGGACACCGGAAACCAGTCCGCACCCCATACGTCTTCTTGTCGTGAACCTTTATCCAGCAGTGCTGATTCGCAGTCAGCATGCATCTCACCGCCACCTGCCAAGACTCCTCTGCTCACGTCCACTGCGAGCTTGATGTAGCTACCGAGAGCCTCCAGCATTTCTGTTATGTCAGACTCCGACGCCTGGCGATCAAGAATATGTATCATGCTCTTGAGTTTCTCCGCTCATTCATCCAATACCTCCGCGCACTACCCGCCCGCTCGGCGACAGGAGCGCACACGTCCCACATGCTCCGTTTCCAGAGAGAGGCGGGTGAGGACACCCGCGCTCCCACACACCCACACCCCATACTTCTCTACTCCCCCATCACCTTGATCACCACGCGCTTGCGGCGGCGGCCGTCGAACTCGCAGTAGAAGACCGTCTGCCACGGACCGAGGTCGAGTTGTCCGGCTGTGATCGGGATGATCACCTGATGATGCGTGAGCAGATTCTTCAAATGAGCGTCACCGTTGTCCTCGCCGGTGAGGTGGTGGCGGTAGCTCGGGTTGAACGGAGCCAGCCGCTCCAGCATGTCATCGGCGTCCTGGATGATCCCCGGCTCGTTGTCGTTCACCCAGATGGCGGCGGTGATGTGCATCGCTGAGACCAGCATCATGCCTTCCCTGATGCCGCTCTGCTTGAGGATGCGCGCGCATTCGTCCGTGATGTTGACGTATTCCCGGCGCTTGGCCGTGTTCATCCATAGGTATTCGGTGTGTGCTTTCATCTGTGCGGACCTCTCGTTTCTTACGTGCCCAGTAACCTTCGACGGACTTAGCCGCACATCCTCTGCATACCCCACAAAGGAATGACGCGCATGCACGTCGAACGGACATTCAGTAATCATCAGGGGCGTGATGCCCCGGATATTCATGGGAGGTCTTATATGAATTTCGGCTTACGATTTCGTCTCAGCGCAATGATGTTCCTGCAGTACGCCATCTGGGGAGCATGGGCGCCTGTGCTGTGGCCCTATCTCACCGGCAAGCTCGGCATGAGCAACCCGCAGGCGGCGATCATCTTCAGCTTGCTTCCGTTGGCCAACATCCTGGCTCCGTTCACCGGCGGACAGATCGCCGACCGCATCATGCCTACCCAGATATTCCTTGGGATAGTGCAGTTGCTCGGCGGCGCGTTCCTGATCCTTGCGGCCAAGGCTAGCGGTTTCGGTAACATGGTGTTGATGATGGCCATCTTCTCCTTGCTGTACGCCCCGACCCTGGCGCTGACCAACTCGCTGGCCTTCCACCACATGAAGGACGAGAAGGACTTCGGCGTTATCCGGGTATTCGGCACACTTGGGTGGATAGCCGCTGGACTGGTGCTCACGCTGTGGCGCACCAAGGGTTTCATGCCCGGCGTAGCGGACAGCCTGATGCTCGCCGGTTTCTTCAGCATTGTCATGGGCGTCTTCAGCTTCTTCCTGCCGCATACACCACCGTCAAAGGACAAGGCCGCCGATCCGCTGGCTTTCCGCGAGGCGTTCGTTCTGCTGAAGAACCCGAACTTCTTCGTGTTCATGGCAATCGCGTTCGTGGTTACCACCGAACTGCAGTTCTACTACGGGCCGACCGGCGGATTCCTGGAAAAGGCGCTGCAGATTGACTTCAAAAACATCCCGATGGTGATGTCTATTGCGCAGGCAGCGGAGATTATCGCAATGGCGATCTTCCTGCCGATGGCGCTGCGCAAGCTCGGAGTGCGGAAGACCCTGGCGATCGGCGTAATCGCATGGCCGCTCCGGTACATCGTCTTCGCATGGGCGCCGCACGGCGCTCTTGAGATTGCCCGCCCGTTGGTCATGGCATCGCTCACACTGCACGGAATAGGCTACGCGTTCTTCTTCGTGGCAAGCCAGGTCTACGTAGACATGGTGGCCCCGAAGGACATCCGCGCGTCGGCCCAGAGTCTGCTGAGCTTCTTCACTCTTGGCATCGGCACGGTCCTCGGCACGTACTTCACGGGCTGGATTATGAATACGTTCAAGCCCGAGAACAACGTGATGATGTGGACAAATGTATTCCTGGTGCCGTGCGCGCTAACGGTGACCTGCGCAATCGCGTTCTTGCTGTTCTTCAAGGACCCCGAGAAGCAGCTTGCAGACGCCAAAGAAGCAGCAGCCAAAGCGTAGCCCAGCAATAACTGCACAGACATGCAAGCGGCGTCCGTCAATTCGACGGGCACCGCTTCTTTTTGCATCGTATGCTAACCGAACTCACGCGTGAAGCTCGATGATATCCTTGTCGTCCAGGACCTGTTCCTTGCCGACCATCACACCCTCGCGCTTGCCGTGACCCCAGATCCGCGCAAACTTCAGCTTCTGGGCGAAATCCTTGTGTATCATATCCGCTAAATCATGAAGAGTGCTGCCTCTGGTGAGGACGTAAGGCGCATTCATATCAGCTGGTTTGCCGGGAACCTTCGTGTACACCCGCACCACGTCCAGCATCCTGAAGACCTGCGCTTTCATGTCCTCCAGACCCACACCGGTCACACACGAAACCTGCGCCACGGGAAAACGCTCGCCATTGAACTCATTGACAACATCCAGATTGCCCGCGCTGTCCGGCAGGTCCATCTTGTTCGCCACCAGGATCGTTTTCTTCGTCACGAGTAAACCTGTCTCATCCGGCGGAGCGAGCCTGTCCCAACCCCACAGGCGCGTGCGGAACTTCTCCATGGTGCGGATGACCTCGTCAACCTGGTCCAGCACTGAGTCGTCGCTCATGTCCACCACGAAAAGCACAGCATCGGCATTCCGGGCAACCGCAGGCATCCACGGCTCGACGAACTCCTCGGTGATCGGCGGCATATCCACAATCTGGAACTTGATGTCCTCGTACGGCATCATCCCGGGGAACGGCTTGTGCGTGGTGAACGGGTAGTCGCCGATCTCGGGCTGGGCTTTGGAGATCATGGAGAGGAGCTTCGACTTGCCGGAGTTCGGCGGACCGATCAGCGCGACCTGCCCACCGCCCTCGTGCTCAACGTTGTACTGGGCGGACCGCGCGCTGCCGCCGGGCTTAATCTCCTCCAGCCGCTTCAGCTTGGCGATTCGGGCCTTGATGTCGCCCTGGAGATGGTCGGTGCCCTTGTGCTTGGGGATGATGGCGAGCATATCCTCCAGACACGCGATTTTCTCCTCCGTGGTCTTGGCTTCTCGGTATCTATCTTCAGCTTCTCGGTATTGTGGTGTTAGATTTGCGGGCATCTGTGTTCACCTTTGGGAGCGCATGTGTCCTCACATGCATCCAGATGCCGACGAGAACGTCGGCGCTCCCAGTCCTCCCTCAGAGTTCTTTCGCCATATGCCAGAAGATCCTTGAAACGACCGCATTGCCGATCTTCGCGTAGAAGTACAGCGGGCCGACCGCGCAGATGTGGCAAACCGAGTACCCGCGCGCTCGCATATCGTCCAGGCACATCAGGAACAGCACGCTGCCGATACCGGTTCCTCTCATGCTCTCAAGCGTCCCGGTCGGGCCGAACCATGCCGGTCGAACCGCATCGAATGACGCGAACCCGACGATCTCTCCATCCTTCTCCGCGATGAATGTCGCAGACGGCTCTCGGTCAATGGACGCGCCCGCCTGATACTGCCAACTGTAGCCCCAGACATCCTTGGCCCATGCCGTTACCCTGTCTTTCTCAGCCTTTTCCGCACGGCGGACGACTATACCCTGATCCTCCATGCGCTCTCGGTATTGCGGTAAAGTGAATGGCCCACCGGAAATATCAACATCCATATTGTAAGCCTGTCCGGTCTGCTTATATCCCCTCCGCAGAAGGAACCCAATCGCTGGGGTGTAGAGCATCGGGTCTACACCAGGCGTGTAGTAGTGAGGTTTCGCCTGACCTGCTTTCACCTTGGTCGCCCCCAGCGCGCGGAACCGTGACTCCGCTTGAGTCAGCAGTTCAGTGGCGATGCCTTTGCCCTGGTGCGCGGGATCAGTACCCCATGCCTTCAGCCATCCGGTCGGCCCATCTTCCCAGGTTCGGCAGACCGCGTCCATGAACGCTACCGGCTTGCCGGATTCCATGGCGACCAGGCTGGTTTCAGGGCTGTAGTCCGGGTCATCCAGCACCTTGTACCTGAACCACTCCAGCGGCAGTCGGTCGCACTCGGCAACCGTTCTCTGGTAGAGATTCCAGACGGCTTCTATGTTGTTAGCGGTAATCGGTTCCATGTTCATTGTCGGTAGCCTCCAGATCCACTCGGCGAACGATTGGGAGCGCGGACGTCCTCGTCCGCCTGGGAGTGCGGGTGTCCTCAC
>JANYKG010000163.1 GCA_025358205.1 Armatimonadota bacterium | reverse complement strand
CTGTTCACAACGTGGTGAGACTTGACACTCAGCGCCTGATTTGCGACCAGATAAACCAGATGCTCCATCAGCAGAATGATGAGCGATACAAAGCGCAGGGATTGGCGATCCCTCAGGATAAGACGCCCAGTGACCTCATGGATGTCACCGCTACGCTTAGCCTCAAGACGAATAGCGCTGGTGGGCTGTTGGACATGCCAAGGGTTGCTGTAGCGATAGGTGATCCCGGTGGGATAGGATTCGGCGGCGAGAAGCTAACGTGGCCTCCCTGGGACGTGGACTCATATGATATGCTCACAATGACCGATCATCCGCTGCCGCAGACGACCACACTCGTGGATTCTTTACCGACTGAACCCAAGATCACCCTCGACAAGCTCAGATGGTTGCCCATTGGTAAGGGACTCTTGTTTGGTGATGTGCTAGAGGGGATTGCAGTTCAGTCCGGCAAGGACGTGATCGCCGACTACTACCTACAGGATACAGCCACTGGTGTTCTCAAGTCGCTGACATTGGATCAAGTTATCAAGCAAGTGGCGGGCCGGTACAACTACTCATGCCAGGCATCGGACTCGGCCATCCGTTTCAGGTACAATCTGTGGTTCAGGGTAGATCCTCTGGACGAGCCGCCGCCGCCAACGATAGAAGGCCTATGGTCTACAGTGGAGCGAGACGGGCAGTTGACCATCGGAGACCTTCTTGGCATGTCTACTCTTACGGACAGGCAGCTAGCCTGGCCCGGTCTGAAGCTCATCCCCGGCGCCGAGGAGGGTGTCAGACACTCGGATGTGTTGCGCATGTGGGCCACGCTAACCGCAGATCAAGAGAAGTCGGCTCGCGAGAGTGAAGGCTTGGCTGGAGCACAACTGAGCGCCGAACAAGCCCGGAGACTGCTGGACCTGCTTGGGAAGCAAGGGGCGCCATCGAGCGAACAGAATGTCCTGGATACGAAGATCAACATCTTCGGCAAGGAGACCGATTCTCAGCTTTTCGACGTGAAACTTGCAGGCAAGCTGGTGATCAATGCGCCGCTCTCGCTGTTAGGCCGGATCGCCGAGCCGGAGTGCCGGGAGATCGCGGCCCAGCGCAAAGCCGATATCGAGGCTGACGTAGTCGAGGTGTTGTAGAGTACACGCAGATTTGGGTCGGCCTCGGTGGTTGACCGCCGGGGCCTTTTGTATGTATTCTATTTCTATCATGGCCAATCCGGTTGACAGATACAGATCCACACACCTGCAGATACGGAAGATTCTGACTCCGTATACCGCGCGGCTGTGCCCGAAGTGCGCCGAGCCGTGTTGCCGCAAGCCCACCAAGGTCCGCGAGTTCGACGTGCTGATCGCCAACGCATGCGGGTGTTCGCTACCCTCGGCCAACGAGTCCGTCACCGAAATGGTGAACGCGGGGATGCAGTCCATAGCCGGTGGAAGCTGCGAGAAGGACGAGATGGAGCCGTGCGACTACCTGGGCGAGAAGGGCTGCCTGTTCCCGGACGACCTCCGCCCGTTCGAGTGTACGCGGTGGATGTGCTCGTTCCTGCGCCGCGAGATGAAGCCGGGTGACATGCGCCAAATCCGCGACCTGCTGCACAAACTCGGAGTCCTGCACCGTACCATCCTCGACGCCACCGATCCCCGACGAAGTGGCCGCTGACAAGGCATGGAGGAATCCGCACATCCATGCGCTAATCAACCTGTATCCAGCGCAGATTATGCATGTCCCGCATAATTCGCGGCCTTCTGAGCATTATTCATGCTTTTCATGAATAATGCGGACTAGCTCAGCCCTGTGCGTAATGGGGAGTGAGCACAGGATGCAAAACGATGCTTCTCAGAATTCTAAGCGCGTTAGTAGGCATACCGCTTCTTATAATCCTGGTGTTCACCGCTGATGGCGTTCCCTTCATCATGGGAATTGGCGTCATTTCAGTCATCGCCCTCATGGAGTTCTACCGCGGGGTGCGCAAGTCGGGGATGGCCGAGCCTCAGGAGTGGGTGGGCGTGGCGTCTGCGTTCCTCTTCCTCTTCGCGGCGCAGTTTCAGTTTCAGCAAGAGTTCCAGAAGCAGTTCTTCAGCCTGCCGGACTTGCTGACGGTACTTGTGATCATCTCCCTGATGATCGAGTTGCTCAGGAAGAATCGTTCCCCGATAAGAAACCTGGGCGTCACGCTCACGGGCGTAGTCTACGTGGGTTGGCTGTTCAGTTATCTCGTGGCCATAAACAGTGTGCCGTCACCCACCGGGGAAGCGATACACCTTCGTTTCATACCGGTCGCCTTGCGATACGGCGGGTGGTTGGTGCTATACATCACGTTTTCCACGTGGGCGTCTGACACATCGGCGTACTTCATCGGCAGAAAGTGGGGCAAGAACAAGCTGGCCCCGCATCTTAGTCCAGGCAAGACGTGGGAAGGTTTTGGCGCAGGGGTGGTAGGCTCCATCCTCATGAGCATCTTGATGAGCAGACCTTTGGAGATGCCGATCCTGCATGCGATAGCGCTCGGCCTGAGCATTTCCATTGCAGGCGTGCTAGGCGATCTGTCTGAGTCGGCCATTAAGCGGGAACTGGCGATCAAAGATTTTGGGAGTATCATGCCGGGCCACGGCGGGATACTTGATCGGTTCGACAGCCTGCTGTTCACGGCGCCGCTGTTCTACTACTACATCACTACAATTGCGAAGTAGGCGCTAGGCCGCCAGCGGCAGGTTCTCACGCCAGTAAGAGTCCATTGCTTCTCGAATGCGCGACGCATGTTCCAGTGTGCAATCTTGCAGGTTCCTGAGGATTCTGTTCGCACCCGCTTCGTCTGACCGGAATGACGAGAAGAACCTTCCGTCAATCAACGCGCTCTCGACATCATACGCCACGGCCAGCGCTTCGCCTGGACTAACGTTCTGAGTCCTGGCTTTCTCAGCCTCTTCCCTCAATAATCTCAATGACGAGGTGATCGCCTGAGTTGTGAAGCGTCCGTCGTCCATCAACTCTGCGCCCGCCAACACCTCGCGCTTCAACGCCTGCAGGTAGGCGGCATGACCGGCCTCCTCGCGTGCGAGTGCGGACCAGAACTCGGCGTGTGCGGGAAAATTAAACGAATACCGCCGATAGAGCCGACATATGGCCTCTTCGTGGTCTATCAGCATATGGATTATCTCAAGCTTGTCTTGCGGCAAATTGTGAACCCCCGGCGCGTGCATATCTCATAGGGGTCATTCCACAGTTGGATGGAGTTAGCATAACGGAATTCCACAGATTAGAAGTTACTCCAAACGAAAATCAACGTGTACGCGCACAGTGGTTTCCACGGCATTTCCGTTCTTGAGCGACGGGCTGTAGGTCCAACTCCGCACGGCTTCAAGCGCGGCTCTGTCCAG
>JANYKG010000162.1 GCA_025358205.1 Armatimonadota bacterium | reverse complement strand
CCGGCGCCGGAATGTCGAACCGCTCGCCGTACATCTCCTCAAGCGGCAACTCGAAATACTCGCCCAGTCCCTCCGCGATAGCATGCGCCGGGTCAATCACCCACAGCCGCTCCTTCTCGTCCGCCTCACGCCAGATCAGGTTGCAGGTAGTGCCCATCAGCCGCTTGAATATCTTCGAGAAGTGGCCCGAGTGCAGCACGATCAGCCCCATGCCGCCCGAGACGACCCGCTCCTGCACCTTGTTCACGACGGCGTCCGAGACCTCGGTGTGCGCCAGATGCCCCCACCACAGCATCACGTCGGTGTTCGCGAGCACCTCGTCCGTAAGGCCGTGCTCCGGCTCGTCCAGCGTGGCGGTCTTGACCTCCATGTCCGGCTGCTTGCTCAGATGTGCCGCGATGACTTCGTGCATCCCCTTGGGGTAGATCGTACTCGCCGGATGATTGGCGTCCTTCTCGTGCCTGAATTCGTTCCATACCGTAACGCGAATCTTGTTCATGGTTTGCTCTCCCGTTTCTACAAATCTACTGATGAACCTGTTCCGCTAACGCATCCATTGTTCCTACGTCTGCAGCCACAACCATTACTGCTGCATGTGAATGAAAGCAATTAGAATATTGCCACTACCTTCCACCTGATTTCATTTTTGATCGCACCTCTTTCAGCTTCTGCTGGGTCTGCTTGTCGTTGGGGGTTTCCCTCAACGCTTCCACAAGCAACGTCTCCGCCGCTGGGAAGTACCCGGAACGCGCATATACCATTGCCAGGCTGTACTTCGGCTCAGGATAGGTTGGCAAATACCACATCGCCCGCTTGTACGCCTCCACCGCGTCGTTCGTCTTACCCATGCGGTCCAGCGAATCGCCCAGACAAACCCACATACCACCGTTTGCTTCCACCCATTCCAACGAAAGCCGGTATGATTCCGCTGCCTGGCTCCACATCTTTCTCATGGCGAAATACATTCCGCGCGCTGCGTACAGCCTTGAGTAGGCGTCCCGTTCCAACCGCTTAGCATCCGGCCCCGGTTCTCTGAGCAGCTTCGGATACTGCGCTCTCCACTCGTTCTCAGCAGCCAACACTTCCTTGTTCGTCACTTTACGCCCGGTGAACTCGAACAACAGACCGTCCGGCAGCATGTATGCGTAATCACTGGATTCCTCGTAAAAATAGTCGCCGAACACGCGTAAAGGCCGGTTGCCGATATGCGAGGGCACACTAACTCGAAACGGCTGACGATCCTTATCAACAACCATTCCTGCAACGAAAACCATCTTGGCGGTCTTGGGATCGGGAGCGCGCGCCATGACGGCCTCCATGCTGAGTGAATGCACTAGCACCCATGGAGCGCCTTTGGGGCGTTGGATGTATGAGTGGTATCCCATCATGAACGCGAGGTTGTCGCCGCTTGCCACTATCAGCGAGTCGGCGGGAAGCGGTGTGAGCAGATCGCTTATGAACTGATCCGGTGCGGTGTAGCGCCTTAATGAGTTGTGCGAAACACTGGAGTACGCCCCCCATGCCAGCGCCGCAAGCAACACCACCGTGGGCAGACTCCTGAAACGCGAAACGATCCACGCCAGGCCGATCGCCGCTGCCAGAGCGCAGGCCAGATAGATCGGCAGATGCCAGTCCACCACTCCATAGCTACTGATGTACTCCAGGTGTATGCTCTTCTGACGCAGGTGACCGTAGAGCATTCCCGCGCCATAGGTCACGCTCAACACAGCCAGCCAGCCCAGCAGAGTGTGTTGACGCTTGACCAGCGCGGCCACTCCAACCGCCGTCAGCGCCAATCCCGCTACTCCTAGTTGCCGTAGTAAGTCATAGCTTGCGATCCACTCCGGGACCAGATTTCTCGGCGCCTCGGATATCGGACGAAGCTCCCACTGTTGGCGTGTGATTGCCCAGATGAAGCGGTCGAGAGTCTTAACGTTGCCCCAGTCCATGATAGGGTTCGCGTGCGACCGTATGGGCACCCAGAGAAAGACCAGCAGCCCGGTGAACAGACCCGCTGCGCATGCCCCGACCATCCGCGCCGGCCCACCGTTCTTGCGGGCAATCCATATAGCCCACGCCGCAAGCAGTACGAGAAGTAACTGGCTCGGGTGGTTTCCTATCGCCAGACCCCATATCAGGCCGAAGCCTGTGCAGAGTCTCACCGTCCGCGCAGGAGTGTTTGTATCCGAAATGATCTCAGTGGCGACAATCAGCGCCGCAATGAACAACGCCGTCATGAGTGTATACTGCTCGGTGATGAACGATTGCTCCAGGAAACCGCTGGAGTGGAGCATGACCAATACGGCGGATATCCCGGCTGCGGGATGCGCCCATCGTGGGAGGTTGGGGAATATGCGGATGGTCCACATCTGTGCCAGCCAGCAGAGCAGTCCCAATGTGATTGCGCCCCAAAGTCCGCTGAAGAGGTTCGTGCCCCTCGCCGGGTCGTGAAACCCGCCCAGCCTTACGAACGAGGAGGCAAGCATTGTCCATGTGGGAGCGCCGGGTGGATGCGGTATACCCGCCGAAGCCGCCGCCATGGCGAACTCACCGCTGTCGTGGAATGATACGCCCGGCGCCGCGTTCCACCACAGCACGGCCAGCGTAACCACGAAAACCCCTGCGGCCGACAACCACTGTACCCGGCGTCGCTCCTGTTCTATTGTGCGTTCTAGCTTCATCACCATGAGTCTATGAGATTATTCCAAAGCAGTCAAGTCCTAGTCCGCATTATTCATGAACAGCATGAATAATGCTCAGAAGGCCGCGGATTATGCGGGCGATGCATAATCCGCGCTAGCGCTGGACTTTCATGCGCCTGAGGCGGTAAACTGTCTTCGAGGTAAGTGCAATGACGCATTCTGATATCACTATTCAACAACTTTTTTGCGCTCTGGAGGACAGCGCGCTCGTTCAATCGTTTTCCGGTGTGCGGACACGGTTCGGCGAAGGGCCTGGCATATCGGACGAACACTCTGCTCTGGCGTGGGCATACGGTTACGCCTATGCACGACAGGCGCTGAAAGGTCTGCTTAAGGGTACGCTTTTGGTCGGCAGAGACCCTCGTCCCACCGGAGAGTCGCTGGCATCGGCCCTTGCGCGCGGATTCCTGTGCGGCGCGTTGGCCGTGAAGTGCAAGGTTCGCATCCTGGATATGGGGATTATCACTACCCCGCTGATAGAGACCGCCGTGCGCTCGCTTAAGGCATCCGGCGGAGTGATGGTCACCGCCAGCCACAATCCGCTCAATGACAACGGCTTCAAGTTCCTGACCGGCGTGCAGTCGTCCGGTGCGGTGAATGCGCCTCCGGGTGCGCTGCTCTCGGCGTCTGCGATGGGTGCGGTGGTGGACGCTGTGCAGAAGATCGCTTCGGGGGGTGAGCCTGGGTTCGCGGCTTGCCTTGAGTCTATTGACGAACAGTCGCTTCAGAAGGCGTTTGGCGACGGCGAAGATCACCGACACCGCATCAAGGCGGAGCGGGCGTATCTCGATTTTCTCGGCGCGGAGTGGGGTGTGCAGCCTCACTGCCTCAAACCACTTGTCCTCGGCCCGGCGCTTCTCGACCCCAACGGAGGCGCGGGGTGTGGGATAGCCGCGAGGGTGTTGGAGCATTTCGGGGTCAGAGCCATTGAGGTGAACGCAGAGCCGGGGTATCCTGAACACGCGATTGATACCGACGGCATAGACCCCGCCAGCGGACGGCACATGCTCATCCGCGTATCCCGTGCAGCGCTCCGAGCTGGCGCGCGGTTCGGCATAGCCTTTGATTACGATGCCGACCGTGGAAACATCGTCTTGCCCGGTATGGACGACTCAGCGATCATCCAGCCGCAGACCGTGGCCACCATGAACGTCGGCCTGGCGCTGGCACACCGCGAGATAGCAGGGAAGAAGTCGAACGGCAAACTCGCCATTGTCATGTCCGATGCAACCTCAGGCTCGTGTGAGAAGGTCGCATCCTACTTCGGCGCGAAGGTATTCATGGTTGAGACCGGCGAGATCAACGTCGTCACGCGCATGCATCAACTGCGGCAGGAAGGCTATGAGGTTCCGGTCGGAGTGGAGGGCGCGAACGGCGGGACGATCTTCGGGCTGGCTACCTGCAGGGACGGACTCCAGACCGCGTTGTGCGCGGCTCTGGCCGATGAGCAACCCGCGCTAGCCAGACAGTGGGCAAAGGCGCTCAAGCGGAACGACCTGGGACAGGTGCCGGGCGGCCTGTTGCGTCTGCCTGAGGTTTTGAGCAGTGTGCCGGTGCATTTCAACAAGATGCTGCGGATTCAGGGTCCGGCCATCCCTCATGACGAACTAAAATCCCGCATGGAAAACTGTTTTGAGAAGACGCTCTGGCCTGATTTGTCGAGCAAGTTCAAGTCGTATAAGTTCGTCAACTTCGAGGGGACGGCCACGGTAAAGAAGCGGACCGGCGACGCGACCGGCGGCTGGCGTGTGGTGTTGGACGACGGCAAGGAGAAATCGTTTATCTTCGCGCGCGGTTCCCGCACGGAGGCCGGCGTCTGGCGCATGATCGTGGATGATCCGAACCATTCCCGCGGCCCGGAGCTAATCAAGGTCGCTAATGCGATGATGGCGGCGGCTATCTCAGCGAAACACTAAGCATATTACGGGGCAGGCCGCGTGACCTGCCCCAGGCACCTAGCGCGGATTATGCATGTCCCGCATAATCCGCGGCCTTCTGAGCATTATTCATGCTTTTCATGAATAATGCGGGCTAGGGATGCCCTTTCATCGAATTCCC